>RFKJ01000807.1 GCA_003694325.1 Deltaproteobacteria bacterium | reverse complement strand
GGGTTGGAGGAGGGGCGGCCACGTCCGGGTCCGAGTCATCCCGCAGGCGACTGAGGGTCCTTTCGTCGAGGCAGCCCAGCGCAACCACCGCGCGCAGCGCGTGGTGCGGGACGCTGACGATGCGGGCCAACACACCGAGGATCCGCCTGGATTCGGGCCCCCTGTCGCCCAGGTGTGCAACAGCGCCGGCCGCGCTTCTTCGCCGTGGGCCACGAGCAAGCAGAAGGAGGCGTGCGTCGACGCCCGGCAGCACCTGCTCGAACTCGCGGGACGAAGACGGGGAGCGATGGCCGTCACCTGGTCCCGACGACACGCACCCGGAATGAACCGTCGTCGGTGAAGTGCGCCCGAAACCTGCCAGCGGGCCCGGATCTCGGCCGATGCGGGTTGGAATCCCCGCCGATTGCACCGTTCAACACTCGCCATCCACCCCTGGAGACGATCCTCCGACCATGCACGACCCCGGCGGGTACTGCCAGGGAGGGCCCATGGGGCGGCCGACGCCTGGGTCGCAGTTCGGGCCTTGCCCCCTCGGCATCCATGCATAGCCTTTGGGCGGTCAACCTGCCCAGGAGGACGCCATGGCCCTGCTGCTGTCCCTGCTGCTCACCCTCGGCTGCGCCAAGCACACCACGGTCGAGCCCCCCGCCGAGCCGCCGGCCCCTCCGGCGGTCGCCCCGGCCCCCGTACCCGACAAGATCTGGGTGCCCGGGCACTATGAATGGTGGCGCGGGCGGTATGTCTGGGTCCCCGGCCACTACATCGCCGCCCGGCCGGGCTACCACTGGGTGCCGGGCCACTGGGAACGGACCCCCCGTGGGTGGCGCTGGGTCCGTGGACACTGGGAGAAGGGCGCCCCGCTGCCGAAGTGATGCCCCCCCGGGCGGGTTCCGGAAATTCTGACCGCCCGGAGCCGCCCCGGTCGACAATCGACGCCGAAGCAACGCCCGACGATCCCCTTCGGGCGGCTGGCGGGTGTCTGCTCGAGGTGCATCCCGCCCGGTCACGCCGACCGCCCGACAAGCGAGGCATCCTTCCCCACGCTGCCCCCCATCGGTTCCCAGGGACACACCACCCGTTCCAGGCCCGGCGGACGTTGCCGGCAACTCGTCGCAGCCTTGTCTCCACCGTGGCGATGCTGTAATACTCTCGCGCACCCCAGCGGGTGGACCCGTCGGAAGCCCTTGCTTGCGTCGGGGGGCTTGAGAATGGAGTCGTCCCATGCCGAAGGAACCGGGTTCCCTTCCCCAGCGACTGAGCGAAGCACTGTCTGCCCATGTCGCCAGCTTCGATGCCCTCAGCCGCATCGTCGAACGCATCGGTGCCGCATCCATGGTGCCGCGAGGGGAGGCAGAGACGGTCCTCGATGAAGCATTGGCCAGCGGCCGCATCCTGCGCGACTTGTTGGCGGAGGCCAACCGCCTGCTCACCAACGCCCCGACGGACGATCCCGACCGCCCCCATGACCACTCGGACGTTGCCGCCCTCCAAGAGGCTGTGCTGCACACGATGGAGCTCCTGCAGGAACGCCTTCGCGACCTGCCACGAGAACGAATCGCCCGGCTGGTCGTCGAGCTGAAGCGGGGAACGATCGGCGGCCAAATTTCGTGGCGTAGGCAACGCCACGAAGCCAAGCGGATCGCGGCCGTCGAACAGCTCGAACAAGCCACCAGTGATGGCACGCAGGTGGACCGTTTCCCGGGCCCCGATGACCCCACAATGTCCTGGCTGTCGTGGTTCTGGGAGCTGGGCGGTTCCCGCCAGGGAGAGGTGGTGGATGCGTTGGCGCCACGCTTCGACCGGTTGGTGGACTTTCTCGAAACCGTTCAACCCGAAACCTGGGTTCCGGCGGGTGACGGCGGGCCGTCGACGGCCGACGACATCGCCGCAACCGAGACCCCGACGGCACCAGACGACCCTGCCTCGACCCATGGAGTGGCCGCGGTCGACTCCTCCCCCTGGTCCAACGGCACGGAGGTGGCCGCCCCCAACGCCAAGCGGGCTCCGTCCCGGGAATCCCCACCCGCCCCGGCGACTGCAGAACAGCCCACCACCACCGCAGCCCCGCGGCGGGCCCCGCGAAAGGCTGGCAGGAATCGTCACTCCCGCAAACACCAGACCCTGCGCCCCGCACCGGATCCATCCCTCGGCCACAGCATCCACGCCGCCATCGGTCCCGGGCCCCTGACCCGGGTCGGACTCGGAGCCACGCCCCCTCCAGTCGCGGCGCCACCCCAGCCGGCGTCACCCCAGCCGGCACCCCCTCAGGCCCCGGCGATTGAGCGGCCCACCACCCGACAAGAGCCAGCTCTGCCGTCGTCCGACCAGCCGGAGGAGGTGACCGGCGAGTGCACCGTCCGCGCCGAGACCCCGCCCGCAGTCGACCCCTCCGACGACGACCATCCCGGACAGCCGGCCCTCGCGCAGGAAGATGCCGCCGATCACCCCGACCGGGACCCACCCCGCGGCGAGCGGGCCCGAGGTGGGGAACCGACCACGCCCCCCACCGCCAGCCCCGAAGCCGAGAGCCCCGGCCCCGGGCCCGTTCCACGGCCCGACCCGGTCTCTCTCGACGAGCTCCCGAACGCACTGGACTGGCAGGTATTCCGCCATCGTTTCTGGCTGGACGATACTGGTGCCGTGGCGCCCGCGCCCTGGAACGACGCCTCGTTCCGGGCAAAGCTGGTGGCGGCCCAGGCCCGGGCCATCATCGACCAGGACTGGCCCGCGGCGTACACCTTCGCTGCTGCGGCACAACGCCTGGACTGCTCGGATGCTGCGACCATCGGCCAGATCGACGCCCTGCGTTCATTCGGCGAGGGGCTGGCGGTGGACCTCGGGGAGAACGAGACCGCCCTGGCCACGGACCTCCTCAACCAGGCGGTCGACGACGCGACCCCGCTGACTGGCCGCCCCCGGGCCTGGGTGTGGCTGGCGCTGCTGGTGTTCGCCGCCGACCCATGTCCCCTGCTCCACAAGACCATCGAAAACCTGTCGCTACTCGCCGACCTCGACGAACCCGCGAACCTGTTCCTGCTCGAATGGCACACCGTCGCTCGGGGCGGCCACGTCGCCGAACAGCTCCGACAGCAGCTCGACGGGGCTCCGCGCACCCTCGAGGAACTCGAGCAGGAGGAACAGGCTGCCAGGCAGGCGCTCCAAGAGAAGCTCAAAGCGCGGTTCATGGCCGCAGGCGGCACAATCCAGCGGACCCACTGCCGCAAAGCGTGGGACGGTTTCATGGCCGAAGCCCACCCCGTCCTGAGCGACATCGCCAGTGGCCGGATCGACGAGAAATGCCCGAAGAGACTGAGGGGCCTGCGCGAGCGGGCCACCCGGATCTTCGACCGTGAGGGGGCGAAGTTTCAGGACCGGCGCAGGATGGACCGGGCCGTGGCTGAGTTGCTGGAAGCCGCGTCCCACGCTGTCGACCGGCACCGGGAGCTGGTCGAACTGCGGCGGGAGGAGGACCAGAGAGCCGGCGATCGACTCCAGTTCACCGAGCGAGCCCTCTCCGCCCTGGATGCCGAGATGCGCGAAGAACGCTCGGTCGGGGGCTTCATCGCCCGCCTCGTCCACGCGCACATCCACAACGACCGGTCGTATTCCGGCACCACTTCGTTCGATAACGACGAGATCCGCAAGCGTCCTCTGCTCATCGAAGCCTGGCCTGACGCGGGCCTGGGGACGGAGGGCCTCGACGCACTCCAGGTTGCCGACCCCCTGCTCGCGTCCGCCCGGCTGCTGGATCCGCCACTCGACCCTCCTCCGACCGACCTCGAGGACTGGCTGGCCCGAAACCGCCCCGACCTGTTGCCAACGATCGACGTCTTGCGGTCCCAGTCGCGGGCCCGCCAGCAGGAACACCGCCAGTCGATGGACGAAGAGCAGCACCTCCTCGCGCCGCACCTGCGAGACCTGTCCGTCCACCTTGCCGACCTCGCCGACCCCCAGGACCGGTTGGCAATAGCCGCTCTCGGCCGGATCGAGCAGGCCACCGACACCCCTCTGTCCGCACTGGAGCAGGCCTGGATCCGACATGTCGCCCGCACCCTGAAGGACCGTGTCGACACCATCTGCGATCACCTCGTCCAGCGCATCCATGATGAGGGCAAGGATGCCGACGAGGCCCGTCGGCTCGTCGATTCCGGCGAACTGGGCGAGCTGCTGCGACTGCTCGGCGAGTCACGGAAGACGTCGGGGGCAGGGCATCTCCGTGCCACTCTCCTCCGAAAGGACGCGGCGCGTCTCTGGCCGAATCCCCCGCAACGCCTCAGCCGAGCTGTCGCATCGACCGCCGACCTCGGGACCGACGAACGCAGCCAGCGCCTGGTGGAGACCTGGCTCGAGCTTCGACGGGCCCTGCGTCGCCGTCCGCTCCAACCGGATGAAGCCAAGGCACTTCGACAGACCTTCGCCGAGTTCCTCTTCCAGGCGACCGCCCGGCGACGCAAGCACAAGGTGCGGTCCTATACCCCCCAGGGTGGCCAAACCCACTACCTGCAGGTGGACCTCGCAGACGTGCGCCAGTGGCTGGTGGAGGACGTCGGCAACCCGACCTTCCTTCCCCAACTCGCCCGCTACACCACCCTGTCCATCAAGGTCGCACCGGTGGGCGTCCGAGATAGGAGTCTCGCCCGGCGGATCCACGCCGAGTCCTCCCAGTCCGAGATCACCCTGGTGCTGGCACCGGGCCTGGACCCCGAACAGCGGGACCAGGTCCGAAGCCACCTGTCCACCCAGCCGTTCACCGCACCGATTGCCATCTTCGATGACCTCGACATCTGCCGGATCGTGAACTTCGACGGCGAAGCACCGGACCCGATGTTGGGCACCCTCGAGATCATGGCCGAGCAGCAGCCCTGGGAACGGTTCTGCCCCTACGAGGTGCTTGAGGGGCAGCACGTGCGGCTGGAGATGTTCGTCGGCCGGATGAAGGAGGCCGAGGGCCTCGCCATGCAGGCCACATATGGGCGGATCTTCTCGGGCCGCCGCCTCGGCAAGACCGCGTTGCTCCGATTCGTGGAGGGCAACCCACGCTTTCGGAAGGTGCCATCGGGCAACGAGTTGCACATCGTGTTCTGCAGCATCGCGGGACAGGACACCGAAGAAGCGGTGTCGCGGTCGATCATCCAGTCGATCCGACGGCACCTGGGCGACGCCGACGCCGTTGCCGACCCGGCCGAGCTGGAGGACCCGGTCTCCTACCTGAAGACCTTCATCCCGAAGTTCCTCGAAGAGCGCCCGAACGAGAGCTGGCTGGTCCTCCTCGATGAAGCCGACAGCTTCTTCGGTGCACAGATCAACTCCGCCATCGCCGACCAGCAGAAGTCGCTGTCCTGGTGGATGAGCCGCCACAGCGAGACGATCACCGACAGCTTTGGTCTGCCCCGGATCCGCTTCGTGTTCTGTGGTTACCTCCGCACCGACCAGAACCGGGGGGTCTGGGAGAACAAGGGCGACGTGTTGCTGCTGCGACCGCTCGCCCCGAAGGATGCGGTCGAGTTGGTGGCCGGTCCGCTGGCCCGCATCGGCATCGACGCTCGGCAGCAGGCCGACAACATTGCCTTCCAGTGCGGCTACCAACCCTCGGTGCTGGTCCGATTCGGCGTGACCATGGTCGAGCACCTCCACCGGACGGTCCCCCTGCAAGACCGCGAGGGCTACACGGTCAGGCCAAAAGACGTCCTGGATACCTTCACCTCGAACGCCGTCCAGCGGGCGATCGAGGAAGCCTGCTGGCTGAACTTCGTCGGGCACCCCACCGGCCAGCTCGTGTTCGCCGCCATCCTGATGGAGCTGCGAGAGCGAGTAGCCTTCGCGACCCTCGATGATCTCCCCCGGGTCGTACTCGAGCGGATCCGCGAGGCGGAGCCCGGTTTTGATCCGGCGGATCACTTCACCGACAACTGGGACGACCTGGTGGCCCACCAGCTCCGCGAACTGGTGGACCGGTCACTCCTGGTCCAGGTGGCCCACCGGCCGGCCACCTACCGGTTGCGGTTCCCCCACCACCTGCCCGTGCTGGTGCGGCAGGACCCCGCGCAACGGGTCCGGGATGCACTGCACCGACTGGAGAACAACGGCCGGGAAACCGAGAACACCTGGGTGCTCCCGCTGTCCGCCGTAGACGAGATCCGGTACGCGCTCAGCGAGGAGGGGCAGGACCTGGGCTGTCGCGCCATCGTTGTGGCATCCATGTGGAGCGACCCTCTGCTGGACCCCGACACCGGGCTGGTGCCGCGGCTGGCGACGGGGGCGGGCAGAACAGCACCACCGTGGTTCGACGGCGCGGAGGCGGTCGACCGGCTCTGCCACCTCGGTGACCTCGACGGACCGTGTCTGCTGCTCGGCGGCATGCAGCTCGCCCGGCAGACCAGCACCCGCGCGAACGGGGACATCCTGGCCTGGCACAGCTACCGGATGAGCACCGACCAGGTGCTGGGTTGGTTCCAGCGCCGGCGCGCCACGGAGTTCGCGGCCCGGGATGCACCACAGCGGATCATGCAAGCGACCGGCGGCATTCCGTTGCTGGTCGGTGCTCTCGATGACCTTCTCCAGCGGGACTTCTCTACTGCCCCCACCATCGGGGAGGACGATCTCGACCGAATCCTCGAGTCGCTGGAAGACCGGGTGCCCGAACTCCGTGCCCGGTTGCTGGACTCCGACGATCCCAACGGGCTGACCCCCCGAGAGGTCGAGTTGGTACGGATGGTGCTCCGCGCGAGCAGGGAGTACGAGGACCCCGAACTGATGCGGGTCGCCATCTCGGACCATGAGCTGGACCTCCCCGCGGGAGTAGACCCCTACACACCCGAAGACGGGCCGGCGCTGCGCCTGCTGGTTCAGATGGGGCTGCTGCCACGCGCCAACTTCGCCAAGGGGGGGGCCCTCGAGGAGGTCGGGCTCGTCGGGCCCACCGATGCGGTCGTCCGGCTCCTGGACCTGTCGCCAGCATGATCACCACCGTCGACCTGGCGGGACGGCGTTGGCGCTGGCGACTGTTCGAGGGATATGCCGTCGCCGAGTGGTTGGCTTCCGAACCATGGCACGAGGGCGACAGCCCGCTCATCGTCCAGGCCGCGCCGCTGTGCGCCGACGACCTGGTCGAGGAGTTCCGCGGCGAGGTGCGGCGACGGGCCGGAGGATACAGCGAGGTCCAGGTCAGCACCCTCGAAGCCGAGCTGTGTCGCGACGGCCCCCGGCAGGCACTCTGGCGCTGGATGGGCCTGCCCCCACGCTCTCCCCGCGAACTGGCCGAGGAGCTAGCCCGCATCTCCCAGGAACGCCCTCGACTGATCCTCGCCCTCCTGCCACCGGAGATCACAGTGGCGACCTGGCGGGACGACCCGCAGAAGATCCTCGACATCCAGTCCAAGCTGCCCGACAGCGGAGCTGCCGCGTTCGTGCTCCTCCACACCGGCCGCCAGCTCGCGACCGGCGCCCAGCGACTGGACCTGGGGTGGCCCGTGCCCTCCATCGGCGAGCCGACCCGCCTCGAACGATGGTCGTTCTACGTCCACGAACGAGTTGCCTGGCATGCTGGGGGGAGCCTGCAGGTCGTCGGAGAGCTCGCCTCCATCATTCCCGAACTGGTCGTCGGAGACGACCGCGGCCTGGAGAGGACGCTGGACCGACACGCCAAGGACGCACTGGAGACCATCGACCCCGACACCCGCCAAGGCCTCGCCCTTTCGCTGGACCCCATCCGCCACGCGCCGACCCTGCTGCTTCCCCCGGCCGTTGCCGGCGGGTGGGCCCAGGCGGAACGCCCGGCTCCGTGGCTTGCCCGCGGGCTGCTGCTCCGCCACCACGATCACCCGCAGCGTCGCTTCCTTCGGTCCCTGTGCATCTGCCGGCCCCTGGCCGACCGCCTTCTCGGGCGGTGCCAGAACCTCGAACAACACATCCGCGATCGCCTGATGCAGACCTGCCCCCGCGAGCCCCCGCCCCAACAGGCCATGGACAAGGTGAAACGGTTGGCAGCCGATTCCCATGCCATCGAACACCGCATCACTCCCTCGGGGCAGGCGCCGGCGGAAGATCCCTGGGACGTCGCCTCACTGCACGACCTGATGCAGGTTTCGTCCGTCGATGGAGCCACGCGCAACGCGATGCACGACCTGCGGCGGGTGCGGAACGCCTTGGCTCACGGTAGCCCTGTCGGCTGGGAAGCCATCGAAATCGTGGAGTCACTGGAGGATCGGCTGCGCCGATAGGAGGCCTCGTCGCCGCCCCACCTGCCCCCCCTCAGGGCAACACGTCCGCGATCTGTTCGTTCAACGCCCGTTCCTCGGCCACCTCGCAGCCCCCGTCGATGCGCAGTGCCACCGGCCGGCCGTTCACCCGCGCCTGCAGGAAGCGCCAGGGGGCGTCGTCGGGTGACGAGGGTGCGCGGTGGTGGCCGGCAACCCGCTCCAGGCCGGAGGCATCGAGGGCAGCGACGATGCGGGCCACCGCGTCGGCAGCCAGGGCGGGCCGCTCCACCCGGTCCCCACCGGCCTTGCGTCGCTCGGCTCGACCGTCCAGGTAGACGCGGTAGCCCGACAGGTCGCCCTCGCGGTTGGCGGTCTGGACCTGCAGGAGGGCGCCTTCGGGCAGCTCCGGGAAGGCGGTGGAAGGAGCCTCGATCACGGTACACGCATGGGAGGAGGGGCGTCCTGGCGTGTCGGCATCGACCGCGCCCCCGGGGGCCGCCCGGGTGCAGCCCGGCGTCACCGCCAGCGCCGCCAGGAGAGAGCCGAGGATGGATGCCGAGCGCACGATTCAAGCGAGCCCGGTCGTCGGTGCAGGCCCACCGGGCAGCGGGCCGAAATCGCCCCGCCCCGGGTTCGATCCGGGCCCCGGGGTGAGGGACCACTCCGTCACCCCGGTCATCCGCGCCAGAGCATCGACAAAGGTGGCGTAGTGCTGGGGAGCGACGACCTCGCCGTTGGACATGACGTTCTCCGAGTGGGTGCGGACGATGGGTTCACCGACGATTCCCTATCGCTCCGCCATGTCCGAGTGCTCGGCTTCCTCGCCGACGTGGCTGACGACGCTGCCATCCGCCGCCGATCGTCGGTCGCAGGAGCGTCGCCGCCCCGGGGCAGCCCTGGCCCGATCCGTGCGACGACGAACCCGACGCCGACCTCATCGTGCGCCGAGCGGCCGGTCACCACCTCGTGGTCCCGCCCTCGAGCCGCGCCGGGACAACCGGGGGCCCCAGGTCGCCGGGCGGTGGTGTGGGTGTCCCGCACCTGCCCGTCGCAACCGCCGGAGTACTCGTCCGCGGGCGGGCGCCCCCCCAATCTGCCACACCCCAGCACCCGAGCCCCGCGGGGCGGCCGCTACCCATCGAACTCGACCACTCCACGCCCCTGCGCTCCACCCCGCCCCTCCGGGCCCGGCGTCCAGGGCAACACGTCCGCGATCTGTTCGTTCAACGCCCGTTCCTCTGCGACCCGGCGGCCTGCCGGCCCGAGGCCCGCCCC
>RFKJ01000806.1 GCA_003694325.1 Deltaproteobacteria bacterium | reverse complement strand
GGGCGGCGGGGGCCGCGGGCGCGGACTCCGCTACCAGTGCTCCATCGCGTAGGCCTGGCCGTCGTAGCAGCAACTGTCGGGGTTGTCGCCGAGCGGGTCGCAGACCTCGACGCACTCGTAGGCGTAGGCTTGCTCGAAGCCGTTGCCGTAGCAGCGCCGGAGGTAGGGGTCATCATAGTCGTCGCCGTTCCAGTGGTCTTCGTAGCTGCACGCACAGTCGCTGATGGAGGCGCTACCGTCGCGGTGGCCGGCTGCTTCGGCATGGTTGCAGTCGGACTCCGACGGTTCATCGTCTCCATCCCCGCAGCCCGGGCCGAGGATCACAGGTGTGGCCAGCATGAGGGCGAGGACAGAGACGACCACGGGGGGGCGGCGCCGCTTCGCCGGGTGCGACTGGCAGATGTGCTGCGCGTCCATGGCTCACTCCGGGCGGATCTGGTTGTCGAGGCTGGTGCCGGTGTCGCGGTCCTGATCTTCGTAGACCCACGCATAGCAGACACGGGTCGAGTCGATGCCGCAGCCCTCGCTGTCGCTGGTGACGTCACGTCCTGTGATGCGAATGCGGTAGGGCTGGGTCGATGGGGTGTCGGTGTAGACCCGCTGTTTGTTGTCGTCGGTGGCGCTGAGCCGGGTGGTCACCCAGTTTCCCGTCCGGGGTTGCTGTCGCTGTAGCGCGAGGTTGACCTTGTCGTGTGGCGTGCCAGAGTCGTGGCGGTGGTCGTACCACCAGATCACGGCGCGTACGGTGTCGACATCGGCGTCCAGCCCGGCCGGTGCGATGTCGATGTCGTAGCTGGTCCCATCGTCGACGCACAAGCTGCCGTCTCCCCAGGCCGCGGGGCCATCGAGGTTGTCCCACATGCGCATCCGCAGCTTGCCCGCACCGGTCAGCTCGTCGAAACCGGTGTCCAGGTAGGTGCCAGACTCGTCGATGCGGTCACCCATGAGCAGCAGGTTGGCGTAGAGCAGCCCCGGCGAGTCGATGGCGGTGCCGACACTGGACAGGTACCAGTCGCGAAACAGCGCGGCGGCGCCGGTTGCCGTCGGCGTGGCGCCGCTGGTGCAGCAGAGGTCGCCAGGGTACTGGTCGCTTGCGGTGCTGTCTTCGTCGTAGGAGTGTTCGTGGACCGTGGCCCCGAGCACGTCGATGAGCGTGCGGCCGTCGTCAACGTAGGCGCTCCCATCGTAGAAGACGCCGCCACCCCGCGACAGGTTGGGGTAGATGATCTCGTTGTCGCTTCCGTCCACCTGGAACGCTCCGATGGTGAAGACACCGATCGCGGCGCCAGGGTCCCGGACCGTGCAGTCGGCGCCGGTGTGGCCTTCGTTGCCGGCGGCCTGGAAGGCGGCGACCCCGCTCTCGTAGAGGGTGTTGTAGTCCTGGGCTGCGCTGGATGTTCCCGTGCAGACCGCGCCGCTGGTTCCCGCCGAGTGGTTGAGCAAGTGGATGTCGCGCCAGGCTGCGGTCATCACCTGGACTGTCTGCGTCGACCCGGTCCCAGCGCCGAGGCCCGTGGCCCCCCGTGCAACACCGCTTCGCGCACGTTGCCCGCTGGTGGGGATGGTGCTGTCCTGCCCGCGCGTCAGATCACCCAGCAGGATCGAGGCGACCCCTGTGGCATGGGGGTTGCCGGGGTCCGGATCGCCATTGTATGTACAGAATGCGCCGATGGGGACGGCGCAGTTCTCCCACCGGTCCACGCCAGCACCGTCGTCGAAGCCCGGGTGGTTGCGGCGGACCTGGTGGCCGCCGCTCCCTGCATCGCCTTCCTCCAGCCCGATGTAGCCATCGGCGCTCCCGTCGTAGCCGGCATCGTAGAACTGGGTCGTCTGCAGGAGGTTCTCGACCTCTTCCCCGGTGATGGCCCCGCCCGTGACTTCGGTGCCGGTCGGGTAGCCGGCGGCCGTGGTCTCATCCCGTACCAGATCGACATGGGCCACCCCGTCGATGTTGACCAGGTCCGCAAGGTCGGCGGCATCGGCCCGAACCCGCACGGTCCCGGTCAAGGGGAAGCTGTCGACGACGTCTGCGCTGGTGGTCTCGATGCTGGCCAGCAGCCCGGCGATGGCGCGTTCCCCTGCGGCTTGTCGGGCATCCATGGCGTCGTTGCGGACGGTCAGCGCGTCCCTACGCGTCGAGACGCGACCTTCGAGCATGGCGACCATCAGTTCGTGTTCGACCGACACGATCGGGTTCCACGACAGCGGGTCCAGCACCAGGTCCACTTCGACCGGATCGGCGGGTGCCGCTGTGACGTCGTCGATCATCGACTGGATGTCCGGGTCAACCAGGGGCAGGGAGCCTGCCATCAACTCGCCGCGCTCAGATTCGGGCGTCAGCGCATCGCCTGCTTCGCCTGTGATCAGCTCGGCGCCACTCGTGGTCGTCCGGCTTCCGTCGCTGGCGACCACGATGCGGTCGAAGCTGTGAAGATCGTGGAGCAGTTCGTCCGTTGTCCGCGCACTGGTCGACACCAGCTCCGTCACGGTCGACGACAGCAGGGGGTGATTGTAGCTGTCGTCCAGCCTGCCCCCGTAGGCGCGTCCCTCCACGTCAGCATCGAGGGTCGGTGTTGCCCCGTGCGCGAGAGGTGCTACCACCAGACCAGACCAGACCAGACCAGACCAGACCAGACGCATGCTGTCCTCCAAGATCGATAGCAGGATATCGGAGTCACCCCAGCGTGATGCGTGGCAATATGTCGCAGCAGGGGGTGGGCGAACGTCGGCGCGGACGACTGGGTGGTGGACATTGGTCGCGCAGCGTGATGTCCACGCTGCGAACAGTTGCTGCCCTGGCGCGCACGCCATGGCGCGAGGGGCATCCCCTCCTCATCCCCAATCAATCCACCTCCTCGGCATCCATCACGCTGTCGTCACAGCCCCCGTCGC
>RFKJ01000805.1 GCA_003694325.1 Deltaproteobacteria bacterium | reverse complement strand
TCGTTGGGGTGAGGGGTTGGGGGAGGATGTCGCCTACTCTTCCGTCGCCCGATCATCGAGGGAGTCGTCCAGCTCCCAGTCGTCGGGCATCTCCGGCCAGGCCTGGGTGGGTTCGATGGTGTTGTACTCCACGAAGAAGCAGTTCATCAGACCCGTCGACGTGCGCTCCTTTCCCCAGCGGATGTCGAAGGCGACGAACAGACCGCCCTGGAGCTCTTCCGGCCACCGGTACTCGGCGAGCAGTTCGCGAGGGGCATGCACCCGCCAGGCGCCCTCGATACGGTAGGGGCGGACCCGCACCAGGCACAGGTCCTGGTAGGGGTTGTCGCCCGTCGTCCCCGCCGGGGGTTGGGGCACCATCAGCGGCTGGTAGGTGTTCCCGTCGCTCCACCCGATCATGGACCGTCCCTTCCACGAGTGCCGGGGGAAGCTGTGCATGCCCTCCAGCCCGCCGGGCGTGAAGTCGTCGGTCCACATCTGCATCGCGAACATGAGGTGGTCGATCGTTTCACCGTACTGGGCCAGGTCGATCATGTATTCCAGCTCGGCGCAGCCCTCGCTCTGTGAGGACCCCGTATACGTCATCCTCAGGCCCACGCCGTCATGGCCATTGTCGAAGTACTCCAGCAGGGCCGACTCCGCTGGGGCTTGCAGCACGTAGTCGTCGTCATCGGGTTCGGGGCAGGCCCAGATGGGGTATCCCCCCATCCAGTCCAGCTCGGGCTTGGTGTCCCAGAAGGCACCGCTGCCGTCTCGGTCACCCTTGGGGGGCGGTGGCTCGCCGGTGGGCGGCGTCTCCGCGTCGATGGCGTCGGGCACGGCAGGGTCGTCGGCCCCACGGGAAGCCGCGTCAGGAGACCCAGCAGCCGGCGGCGTCGCAGAGGGGTGATCGAGTCCCTGGCAGCCCGCCAGCACCATCAGCAGCCAGGCCCGCGTCATGGCCCGCCCATCAGCCAGTTGGCGCCACCCGGCATGTCCGGCCAGATTTCTTCCGGGGTGGTGCCATCGTACAGGTCGATCAGGCATGGGAGCGGGTCGCCGTTGCTGTCGGTCAAATTGGAGTGATAATGAGCATTCTGCTTGATGTCCCACCAGAAGTAGAGACCGTCCATCGGATCTGGGGGAAACCCATCATCCTCATATCTGTCATCGGGCACCTGAATCCGCACGGCCCCCGCAATTCGTTTCGGTCGCAGGCGAACGACACAGTAGGTGACATATGGATCAACGCCTTGGTAGGGCCCCGCCGTAACATTTGGATCCCCAGGACGACCCAGCCAACTGTAGTGTTCGCCGTCGGAGTGGTAGACAGCGAGGCTCAAGAACGGGAGGCTCGCCTCATCGAGGTACACTCCTTCAGAGGTTCCCGGCACAAAATTGTAGTCCCAGAAGTTCACCCATACATGAAACCCCTCCTGCAGATCCACCTGTATTGCGTCCTGCCACTCGCCGTTGTCGTACTGCGAGCAGTCACCATCCCCGAAGTCGAAACCGTCCATATCGAACCAGTGACCAATCGACGGCTGGTAGTCCGGACCCGCCTTGTAGAAGAGCGTTGTAGCGTGCCACGACACAATCTCCCGGACCACGTCCCCCTCCTGCGGCCACGGACAGTCGACCACCGGGTAGTCGGACATCCAGCCCGTGTCGGGCTCCAGATCCCAGAAGTAGGGTCGAGACTCCGCTCCACCACCGTCGCCGGCGGGCAGTGCGCCGCCGACAGCGCCACCGTCCGACGCCGCTGTCGATGTGTCACCCCGCTGTCCGACCTGGGTGGCACAGGACACGGCGCCGAGCACGCCGCCCCAGACCAGCACCACCGGAAGGGACCGGGCTGGTGCCCCGCTCATACAAGCTCCAGCAGGTCCAGGCGGGGGCTGAGGGGCAGCGGGCTGGTGATGAGGGTCGGCCAGGCGCCCCGGCGCAGGATGATGGGGTACTGCGACGTGCCACTGTCCGGGCTGAGTGCTTCACCCACGCCATCCACCCACAAGGTGTCCGGCAACACCCCCGCCACCGGCGTGGCCAGCACCTCGGCGTCCGGGGCGGTGGGCACCGAGCGCACGAAGCCGACCAGCCCACCGCTGTCCAGCACCAGCCGGGCGCAGGACGGCGTCGCGTCGATGTCGCCGTCACCCTTGGCCAGGTCCACCGTCCCAAAGGGATCGATGAACGCCAGGTAGGCGTACCCATGGCCCCCCATCAGGCCCGGGGCACCCTCCACCTCGATCAGCCAGATCTTGTCGACCAGCGCCAACGGTTCCGCGCCCAACAGGTCGTCATGTTTGCCGTCGAGATCGGGCAGCAGCCGCCGCACTGCGGTCGCCCCCGAAAAGAAGCCCGCCATCCGGCGGAAGGCGTACCACGACGGCCGGGCCTGGGCGTTGGAGATGTCTTCATGTACGTCGTGCAGGTCGCGGCGCAGGCCGTAGCCGGCGAAGTTCGCCGGCAGCCGCGCCATCCACGGGTGCCAGCCCACGATGTCGGCGCCCGCCGCCATGGCCACCGACAGCCGCAGCCAGACACTGATGCCCTGGAAGTCGTTGGCCCCGACCGGTTGGGGTGGCAGGCGCGACGGAACGAAGCGTCCGGCGCTGTACACGCAGACGGAGCGGTTCGGCCGCGCGTCGGGGCCGGCGCTGATGTCGGCACCCGACGCGAGCGCGTCATAGGGCCAGGCGTCGCTGCCCTCGCAGCCGGCGTCGTAGTCCAGGCCCAGGTCCGTGCCCCCGCCGTCGCAGACGACGTTCACGCCCGTCTCCAGCACGGTGACCTGCGCATCGTGCAGTTCCTTGCTGCCAAGCACCGCCCGCATATCCGACACGTCGGCGTACAGGTAGTGCAGGCCGACCAGTTCACTACGGCCACCGTGGTAGAAGTGGATGTCGATGCCAGCGACGATGTCGGCGAGGGAGAGACCGGATCCCCGGGCCTCCAAGGAATCCCCGGCCGCATCGAGCAGCAGTTCGATGAACTCAGACTTGGGACCCCAGTGGGTGAAGTCCGGCCCCGAGTTGCTGAACGACTGCAGGCCCGGCAGGAAGCACCGGGCCGCGGGCAGGAAGTACAACAGCACGGCCGTGATGGCCACGTACTGCGCAGCCCAGCCGTCGTGGTCGGCGCGGCCGTCGGGCCAGGTCGCCGATCCCACCCTGACCAGGTTCTTGGTGTCGACTTCGTTGCCGATCTCGAAGCCCTCGATGTAGTCCCACAGCAGGATCCCATCCCGCAGCAGCGTCCACTGCAAGCGCAGGATCGCCACCGCCACCGGGATCGTCATCAACGCCATGTAGGCCCGCTTGTAGCCGTTGGCCTGGTCCAGCGTGTTCAGGTTCCAGCTTCTCGTTGCCGAAGGGGTGGAGAAGACCTGGTCCGTGCCGGTGGCATCGATCAGCGACTGACCGAGGTGGTCGGTGGACCATTGCAGCGCGATGGGGTTGGCCCGATCAGAAGGCACGTCGATGGACAGGTCGGGTGGGGCCCCCGTCCCGAGCGTCAGCAGCGTGATGATCAGCTTGAACGAGCCGCCCGCGCAGCCGCCTTCTGACGCGGCGGGCGCGGCCAGCGGAGCGACGCGGCGCCCCTCCCTGCACGCCAGCCGGCGCACGAGCTGTTCGAGGTGGGCGATGCGTTCTTCGAGCACGCCGGCCGCGGCGATCTGTGCGAAGACATCGGTCGGTTCCACTGGAACCTCGGCGCCCCCCAGCAGCTCGTCGTAGAAGATCTGCAGCCGCCCCGGGTGCCGGGCGACCGACGCGTTCAGTGCCAACAGGTCGTCGGCGATCTGGTCGTAGGTGCCAAACGCCGTCTCTCCGAGGTCTTCGGAGTGGAAGAACAGCGGGGTGTTGATGCCGAAGCGAACGCCCGTGGTGCTGGGCGTGGGGTTGGGCGGCGGTTGGGTACGTGAACGCGCTTCCCACCCCTGCATCGACGAGCGGGGCACCGCGCGCCACGGGCCACTGCCCCACCCCGGCCCCTGCCACGACGCCGGCCACGTGTTGCGGAAGGGCGCCGTGGCGCCCTGGGCGCCGCAGGAACGCCACTGCCAGTCGCCGAGAGCCGGTGACGCTTCCGCCAACCCGCCCAGCTTCGCACGGTCACAGCAGGATGTGGCGCCGTGAACCGGCCAGCGGGCATCTTGCCTGCGCGCACGCTTCCCCAGATCAGCCAGTGAGGGCGTCTGGTGTCGACCACACCGCAGCAACAGCCGCTGCTGGCGCTTGGACGCCCACGGCAGCCAGGTCCGCAGGTCTCGTGCTTGCTGCTGCATCACCCCTCCAGTCTACACGCTGGTCGAACGGGCCGGGTTCACTTGTCGAGCACCGTCGCCCACAGCTCGACGTCCGCCCCCACGACCGTGGTCAGCGTGGTGTCCTCCACCTCCACTTGAACGACCACATCCGCGAGCAGGTCACCGACGGTCCACAGCAGGTGCCCCTGGACCGCGGCCGACCCGGTGAAGCTCTTCGCCGTGCTCTGCGTCGTGCCATCATCGAGGGTGACCAGGAAGCCCTCGTCGAGGGGCGAGTAGTCGCCCAGGCAGCCCTGCATGAGCTGGATCGTGACCTTCGCGTTGGTGTCCAGGCCCCAGATCCGGAGGTGCAGCAGGATCTTGGTCCCCTGCCCGAGGGTCCGCCACAGGCGGGAGTCGATCCGGTACTGCTTCTTGACACCGCCGGTGCCACTCGTCCGCGTACCCCGCTCCAGAAGCTGACCCTTGTAGCTCGACATGCTCTTCCCCACTCCGCCCCCGGAGAGGGGCGACCGTGCGCCAGAGGCTATCGCCTCCAGCAGTTCATCTTGCCGGTCAAAGCCCGTCTCCGGCCGACGCATGAAAGCTACCCCCCCCCCCCCAACACATTCTGCAAGCAGTGTCCTGTGACAGAAATGTGAACTCTCGCGTTGTCTCGTTCTTACGTTGGCTTACAATCGTGCGGCATGCTCGCCGCAACCCAACCCCGGCCGCAGCCGATGCCGGGCGCCGCCGCCGATGGCGGGCGCCGCAGCCGATGCCGGGCGCCGTCTTCGACTCCTTCAGCCCCCCCGTGTGCGCCGCCGCCGCCACAGCCGGGCGACAGGTGTAGCCTCCACGCCCGGAAGGCATCTCTTCCGCCAACATCAGCGGGGGTTCCATGTTGAAGCCGGCATGCATGCCGGAACCAGCATGAACCGGCACTACATCTTGAATGTCCGGTGGGTTTGTGCCGGTCTGCGTCCCGGCACGACACTTGTCGAGAGCCCGCCCGTGAGCGCCGCCGCCGCGACCCAACC
>RFKJ01000804.1 GCA_003694325.1 Deltaproteobacteria bacterium | reverse complement strand
GTCTACCGCGCGGCAGGGGGTGGCGGCACGGTGGCATGCATCCGATTAGGGGGCGGCGGCTGAGGTTCCCATGCTCCACGTCGGCGATGCCGCACCCACCGTGACGCTGCGGCCCATCTTCGGGCTGGCCCGGTCGGTCCCCCCCGCTGCGGGGGAGGGTCCGCTGGTCCTCTGCTTCGTCCGTCCCTTCGCCAGCCCGTTCTCCCGCGCGGTCATGGCCGCGATCCAGGCCCGGTACGCCGACTTCGATCGCGTCGGCGTGCAGCTCATGGTCGTGACCCGGACCGACCTGGCCGAGGCTCGGGACTTCGTGCCCCGCTACCACGTGCTCGCGCCGGTGGTGGTGGATGTCGACGGCGCGTTGCACGACCGCTTCGGCGTGGGCGTCGACAAGGGGCTGGTCCGGTCCCTGGCCGGGCTGGCGTCGCCGGCGACCGTGCGCACCGCCGTCGACGCCCTGCGGCACGGTCACGGTCGGCCCCATCCCCGGATCACCCAGCTCGGCGCCCAGTTCGTGGTGGGGCCGGACGGGCGGCTGGCCATGGTCCACTACGACCGGACCATCTTCGAACGCCCCGATCTCGACGCGCTGCTGGCGTGCGCGAGCGCGCTCTGACCCTCCTGGCGCTGGTGGCGCTCCTCGGGGGCGGCTGTCGTTGGCGGCTGTCGGAGGGGGGCGGGTTGCCGGACGCGCTCGCGATGGTGGTCCGGCACACCGACGGCAGCCTGGTGAGCGTCCTCGTCGAGCTGCCCAGGCCCGGCGTCGAGCCCAAGGTCCGCCTCTCCGAGGGCGCGCTGGCCATCGACCAGGGCTGGGCGCGGGCCTGGGTGACCACGCTGGGCGACGACGGTGACGTCCGCTGTGAGCTGGTCGACCTCGCCGACGGCCGCAGCCGCGAGCTGGAGGTCCAGGGCGACATCGACCTCTACCGCCTCGATCGCGAGGGGGCCGTCGTCCGGCGGTCCGGGCAGCTCATCCGCATCCCGCTGCGAACCGACGTTCGGCCCGTGCCGCTGACCAACGACCCCGGCCCCGCCGGCGAGCAGACCCATCCCGGACCCGCCGGCGGTTTTGCGCTCCGCGTCGAGGACGGGCGGCTGGACCTGCGGTTGCCCCGCAACGACGGGTCGACCTGGATGCCGCTGCTGACCGAGGTCGATCACCTCGTCGGGAGCTGGTGGATCGAGCTGGGCGCCCTGCCTCCCTGGCAGCGTCGGCTGGTCGACGATCGGTTCAAGCAGGTGGGGTTGATCAAGCCGGCCCCCGGGACCGCCGTCGCCGATGGCGACCTCGCCGAGTGGCGGGGCGTGCAGGCCCTCCCGGTGGACGACCCCAGCCAGATCCTGTTCGGACAGCGGGGGTGGACCGGCCCGCGGGACGCCTCGTTCGGCGTCGCGGCCCGGCGGGGGCCCGACGGCTTCGTGCTCGCGGTGCGGGTGCGTGACGACTTCGTGGTCCCCGACGGTGACCGGCTGATCCTGCGATCCGACCACGAGGAGCTGGTCATCCCCCTGGCCGGGCACCGGGACGTGGTGGAGCTGGGCGATGTCCGGGCGGTGCTGGCCGACCGCCGGGGCTGGGACCAGGCCCTGGAGATCGAGATGGGCGACCGGTCGCCGACCGAGCTGGTGGTCCAGTTCCTCGACGTCGACCCGGAGCAGCGCCCGACGCTGCTGGCGACCGCTCCCTACCCGGCGTTGCTGGCCCGCAGCGCCCGCATCCTCGCGCCGCGGGGGCCGGTCCGGCCGGCGCCCCAATAGCGCCCGTGGCGCGTTCCCCTCGGCGTCGCGGGGGAGGCCGGGTTCCGGTCAGGAAGTCGGCAGGTGCGGGGCGAGGAGCAGCACCACCACCGCGGTGAGCCCGTACAGCGCGCCGGTGACCAGGATCGGGACGTCGCGCAGCAGGGTCTCGTCGGGGGCCGCGCCCTCCCGGCGGGCGTTGACCAGCCAGATGTAGCGGAACACCCCGTACAGCACGTAGGGCAGCGTGATGAGCAGCCAGGGCGTGGGCGAGGCAAGGACCGTGTAGAGCGCGTAGCTGATGATGGTGCCCGAGGTGGTGATCGCCTGGAACTCGACGATGCTGTCGTGGGTGTAGTCGGCGAGGTTGCGCCGGGTCTGCCCGATCTCGCGGTCGCCCAGCTCCATCAGCTCGCCGCGCCGCTTGTTGAACCCGAGGAACAGGGCGAGGAACGCGGTGCAGGTCAGCAGCCAGGGGCTGATCTCCACCTCGATCGCCACCGCGCCGGCGGCGGCGCGCCACAGGTAGCAGGCCGCCAGCATCATCACGTCGAGGATCACGATGTGCTTGAAGACCATCGAGTAGCTGACGGTGGTGATGAAGTAGAGGATGACCACCACGAAGAAGGCCGGCGACAGCCACCACGCCAGGGCCAACCCCAGGGCGAAGGCGAGCCCCATCTCGACCCAGGCCAGGGGCAGCGGCAGGGCACCGCTGGCGATGGGCCGGTGGCGCTTGCGGGGGTGCTTGCGGTCGGCCTCGACGTCCCGGGCGTCGTTGAGCAGGTAGCCACAGGACGCCATCAGGCTGAAGCTGGCGATGCCGACGCCGACTTCGAGCCAGGCGTGCAGGTCCAGGAAGCTCTGGGAAAACACCAGCGCCGCCAGCAGCAGCACGTTCTTGACCCACTGCTTGGGGCGCAGCGCGCGGATCGCGGCGATGGCGACGCGGGCCGGCTGTGGGTGGATCGGCGTGGGTGCTGGGCTGTCCGCCACGCGACACTCCGGGGGCAAGGGAGGGGGCGGCGGTCTAACGCGCAGGGGAGGGTCGCGAGCAGGCGCCGGCGTCGGGCCGGTGCAGCACCGGAGCAGATCCTGCGGTTCCGGTGCGGCGTCGGCCCCCCGCTCCGTTCCGGCCCGGTGCCCGGCCGGCGACGATGGCCGGTGGACCGCGGTGCCCGGCGATCAACGACGCTGCGGCTGAAGGCACTCGGTCTGGATGCTGAGCACTCGGACGTCGTTCTCGGCCAGCGTGACCCGGGTCTCGTAGGGGTTGTAGCCCTCCAGCTCCACCTCGACCCGGTGCGGTTCCCCGGCGGTGAGCACGACGTCGACGGGGGACTCGCCGGGGACCGGGCGACCGTCCACCCGCAGGGTGGCGCCCTCCGGCAGCTCCACCCGGAGCTGCGGTTCGTGCTTGACGACGGCGCCGGTGACGGGAAGCTCGCTGTCGAGGCGCCACCGGGTCACGAGGACACCGACGAACAGCATCAACACCGAGCACAGCACGACCAGGACCATGTAGCCGGCGTGGACCTGCCAGCTCGTCGCCGGGGTCCGCCGGCGGGCGACGGTGTCGGATGCGGCCCGCGGCGGGGGGCCGGGCACCGGCCGGTTCGACGCCGCCGGCTGGGTGATGGACACCGACGGGCGATCGGGATGCCGGGGCGGCGGGGGGCGCCGGGTGGTCGGCGAGGGTTCGGCCTTGATGACGGTCGGGGCTTCCCCCCAGTCGTCGGGTGGGGCCAGGGGCGCCGTCGGCTGGCGCCGGATGAGGGTGGCCTCCTCGCCGAAGCCGGCGAGTTTGACCGGGCTGAGGCCTTCGCCTGCCGGCATGTCCGGTGCCCGGGCCAGACCCACCCGGGGGCGTCGCACCGTGCTGTCCAGGGGCGAGAAGGGCTCGTCCGGCGGGGGGACGCTGATGTCGTCGGACACGGCTTCGGTGGGGCGCTGGCTGTCCGAGTCCGGCTCGGTGAGGATGCGGGTCGGCTGCTCGTCGGTGGGCGGAGGGGCGGGGG
>RFKJ01000011.1 GCA_003694325.1 Deltaproteobacteria bacterium | reverse complement strand
GTTCCGGTCTCGGCCATCCGGTGGCGACCGGAGGGGGCGGTTCCACCGCACCGTACAGCGGCCGTGCCCGCTCGGAAAGCGGTGCACCATCCCGGGCCCCGCGATAGGTCCGTCGTCCTCTGCGCGCCCGGGAGCAGCGATGCCTGCGGATTCCTCGCCCGAAGCCCTCGTCGCCCGCCTGCAGGCCGGAGACGTGCAGGGCTTCAACGCCCACCGTCCCTCCGGCAAGGTCGACCTCTACGCCGCCGACCTGTCGGGGATCCAGGCGGAGGAAGCCGACCTGTCGGGCGCCAACCTCGAGAATGCCGACCTGTCCGGGGCCGTCCTCTCCGACGCCATGCTGGCCCGGACCGACCTGTCGGGCACCGACTGCACCGGCGCCCGCCTCGACGGGATCATGGCGCTCAAGAGCCGGTGGCGCGGGGCCTACCTCGGAGAGGCCGATCTCTCCTCGGCGGACCTGACCGGCGCCGACCTCCAGGACGTCGAAGCCCCCGGGCTCGTGGCCGTCGGCGTCTCCCTCACCGGCGCCCGGCTCCACGGCGCCGATCTCACCGGGGCCCGGCTCGCCGAGGCGACCCTGGACGAGGCCCGCCTCAACGGCGCCGCGCTGGTGGACGCCGACCTGTCCGGAAGCTCCCTGGTGGAGGCCTCGCTGCTGGAGGCCGACCTCACCCGGGCCCGGCTGGTCGGTGCCGACCTGTCCCGGGCCCGCCTGTCGTCGGCGAAGCTGGCCGGGGCCGACCTGGGCGACGCCCGCCTCCGGGACGCCGACCTGACCGGGGCGGACCTCCGCGGGGCGCGGCTTGCCGGCACCGACCTGCGGCGGGCCGACCTCACCGACGCCATTCTCGAGGGGGTGGACCTGTCGTCGGCCGATCTCACCGATGCCCTGCTGGACCCGGAGGTCGCCGCCACCATCGGGCGCAAGCCCTCGGTGGTCACCCTGCCGGACACGCTGTGGGCCGATGACCCGATCTTTGCCGTCAACCACGATCGGATCGCCATGCTCTGGGAGAACGAGGAGGAGGGCGCACGCCGGCTGCGAGTCGTCGTCGGCCCGCTCCGCGGCAAGCGCCCCACCCGGGCCACCGGGCTGCCCATCCCCGTCGACCTGACGCTGGCCCGCACGATGATCCCCTACCGGGACGGGTTCGTGGTCATGGCCCTGGTCGAGCGTCCCGCCGGCGCCACCGCCACCCTCTGCCCCATCGACCGGACCGGCAGCCCCGGCGTCGCCCGGACCCTGCGCCTGCCCTACACCCCCTCGGTCCGCCCCGTGCTCCAGGAGGTGGATGGCGCGCTCTGCATCTTCGGCGTGTCCCGGGAGGGACCGGGGCTCCACGTCCACAAGGTGACCGACGAGGGCCTGGAGGCGCTGCACGTCTCGCGGATGACCACCGCCCGCGGCTTCGTCAGCGCCCGGCACCCGGTGGTGTTGAGCAAGGGCGGCGTGCTGGTCGAGCTGACCCCCAGCGGTCCCGGCCGACCGGCCAGCGCGCCGGCCGGCTTCCCCGGGCGCAGCCCCTGCGCCTGCGGCGTCGACGGCGGCATCGCCCTGGCCTGGGCGCCGCGCGGCCAGCCGGGACTGTTCTTCACCGTCACCCGACCGGGGCAACCGGCGGAGGCGGATCGACTGCTCCCCGAGGCCCTCGCCGGCACCATCGACCTCGAGGGTGACGGCGACGGCGCCTGGCTGGCCTGGACCCAGGAACCCCTGACCCCCGGGGCACCGGCCAGCGCCTGGGTCGCCCGGATGCCCGGCGGTACGCCCCGCCAGGTCCCCACCGACGAGGACGAAGACATCGCCGAGATCCGCTTCTGCGCCGGGCGGGCCGGCAAGAACGGCGATCCCTGCGTGGCGATCAGCCCCGGGGACGGAACCTGGCGGGTGGCGGTGCTGGGCCGGACGGGCCCGAAGCTGCGGTGGAGCACGACCCGCAGTTGACCGCTCCGGCCGCCAACCCTCCCCGCGTCGCCGTGTGCTTCCACGGCTTCCTCCGCACCGGCGCGTCCATGTGGTGGGTGCGCCGAGCCCTGCTGGCCGACACCTGGACCCGGGTGGAGCTGCCGACCTTCGTCTACCAGGCGGCCCCCCTCGCCCACCACGCCGCCCGGGCCGCGGCGCTGATCCGTCGCCTGTCGGAGCAGTCCGGCGGGGCCCCCGTCGACCTGGTGACCCACAGCATGGGCGGCCTGCTCGCCCGGGCCGTGCTGGCCGAGGGCGCCGTGCCGATCCACCGCATCGTGATGCTGGCGCCCCCCAACCAGGGGGCCTGGATGGCCGACCGGGTACGCCGGATCCTGCCGGTGCACCAGCTCGGCTGGGACCCGCTCGCCCCGCTGCTCCCCGGCGCGCCGCGGGTGCTGCCGGGGGGAGAGGCCGCCGAGATCGGCATCATCACCGGGGGCCGGGGAGATCCCCGGGGTCTCGTCCCCTTCCTCCCTGGCGACAACGATGGGCGGGTCCGGGTCGACGAGGCCCGTCTCGACGGGGCCCGCGAGTTCCGGGTCGTGCCCTGCGGCCACGCCACCATCATGATGCGGCCGGCCGTGCTGGCGATGGTCCGGCGGTTCCTGCTCGAGGGCAGCTTCGGACCGGACGGCGAAGACTTCCAACGCTAGGCCCGGGAGGGCGGGCCGGCGACCGCCTCCCGAGAGGCCCGGCCGGCCTGGCCGGGGCCCCGGCCACCTATCGTCGTTCGACACGGCCGGGACGGGTATGGGCCCGGTCGGGCACCGCCGACCGGGAGGTCCGACCGCTCGGGCTCGATGCCGGGGAAGCCCGCATGGGGAGCGGGCCGCGGCCGCGTGCGGGGCCCGCCTCCCCCTGCTAGCGACATTCGATGCCGGCCAGATCTCGTCCCCACTGCACCGGCAGCGCCGCGGCGAGCTGCGCGGCGACGTCGGGGCCGAGGTCGTGGCGCTCGACGACCAGCCGCTCGACCCGGACTCCATCGCCGATGGTTCGGGTCCACCGCAGCCCGGCGGCGTCGAGGACCACCCGGTCTCCGGGAGGCGCATCGACCCCCGCGCAGGGCGTCCGCTCGACCCAGGTCCCGCGCACCGGCGCCCACCCCGCAGCCGCCTCCTCACCCCCCAGGATCTCGGGACGGGGAGGGAGTCCGCCCCCCTGCAGGCGCAACCGGATGGCGTCCGCCGCCGCCGTGATCCCCTGGTGTTCCACCAGCGTCGCGCCGCGGCCGCCGAAGGTTGCCGCGAGCCGCTCGGCCCGCTGTTCGGGCGGCCAGCCGAGGACCCGGCGCCGCAGCGACACGGCCAGCGGTCCATCGATCACGACGGTGACCTCGTCGCCGACCCGGCTGCGCGTCCAGCCGGAGGCGGGCAGCGGCGGCAGCCGGTCCAGGCCGGGGCTGAGGACCCAGGCGGCGTCCAGCTCGGGGAGGAGCTGGCCCACGGCGCAGGTGGGACAGGCCGGATCGATCCAGGTGGTGCTCCCCCCGGGGAGGTCGACCGCCACGACCGCGGCCGGCCAGCCCTCGACCGCACCGGGGAGCGGAGCCCCCCACCGCGCGGGGCGCGCCGGCAGGGGGGTCGCCTCCAGCTTGAGCTGGCGCAGGTAGCGGGTGAGGACCAGGGCGAGCTCCCAGGGGTTGCCCCAGCCGCTGCGGCGGGCAGCCAGCAGCTTGCGGGGGGCGAGGTCCCGCTGCCCGGGGAGACGCCCGGGCTGCATCCGGGCCCGCAGGACGTCGAGCACCTCGGCGACGACGGCCGGGTCGCGCTTGCGACCGCGGAAGGCGGCCCCGACCCCCGGCTCGGGGACACTGGCCTGGACCGCGAGCCGGGCCACGAGCTGCTCGGCCGCCGACCGGTCGGGCAGGACCGGGATCCCATCCAGTTCGGCCACCACCCACTGTGCCCGGGCGCCCGGACGGAACCTGCGGCGGACCTCGGCCCGCAGCGGCGCGAAGCCCTCGATGGACCCGCGCGGCCCGGCCGCCGCCCCTCCCTCCGGCAGCAGCTCGACGGGGGCGGCGACGGGGTCCCCCCCGGCCACCACCACGGTGCCCGCCGGGGCCTGGATCGACACCTGGGCGACCTCGACCGTGGCCGGCACCACCACCTCGCCGCCAGGCCAGCTCCCGGGCTCGATCCATCCCCAGCGCGCCCCCAGGGCCGGCTCCACCCGCCAGGCGACGCCGCCCACATCGCCGCAGGGCCGCCCGTCGTCGTGCACGCACCACCGCACCGCTGCGGTCCGCGGCGGTGCGATCCGCAGCGGCTCGCCGCCGACCTGCCGCCAGGCTCGCAGGGTGGCCGAGCGGTCGGCGTCGCCGAGGCCCCGCAGGGGCCGCGTCTGGGGCAGGAGCAGGGCCAGGCCATGGCTCCACCGGCCCGCCGGGGCTCCGGCCTCGCCATCGGTGAACGGCTCGGGCGCACCCGCCGGGACCTCCTCCCACCACCAGGAACGCCCCCCCCGCCCCGTTGACGCCGGGGGGGGCGCGGGTCCATCGATCTCGACGGTGACCGCGGCCGCGATCTCCTCGGGGACCTCCAGCGTGGCGATCTGGAGGGCCCCCCGGGCCCCCGGCCGCCAGGCGAAGCGGTCCGCCCGGGGCCAGGACCGCTCCACCTCCACGGCGATCACGTCGCCGGGCTGGACCTCGGGCACGTGGACCCGCAGCCCCGGCGCGGCGCCGAAACCGGGGTCCTCGGCGGCGGCGACCGGCTGCACCCGGTCGTCGCCGAT
>RFKJ01000803.1 GCA_003694325.1 Deltaproteobacteria bacterium | reverse complement strand
GGCTGGCTGGCCGGCGGGCGGCTGTGGGGTCTGAGCTATGCCCGCGGCCCGCTCACCTGGGATGCCCGCACCGGCGAGGAGCGAGAGGGACCGGTCGGCGTCGACTTCTTCGACGGCTCGAGCAGCGAGGACGGTACGGCGGCACTGTTCGCCGATGACACCGGGGGGATCTGGCGGCTCTCCGGCGAGCGCTGGGAGCGGGTGGCCGAAGACCCTGACGTCGTCGCGGTCGACGTCGGGCCTGGCGGTGCGCCCCTGGTCTGGGCGCGCCGACGCGCGCTGTGCATCGACCGTGTCTGCAAACCCGTCGAGGGGGAGATCATCGACGTGGCCCTGAGCCACGGCCTGGTCGCTGCGTCGACCATCTCGGGCGACGTCTGGCTGATCGACGCTGCTTCTGGCCGCGCCGTGGCCCTGCTCCAGGGGCACGCGGGCCAGGTAAGCTCGGTGGAGTTCAGCCCGGACGGCGACTGGCTGGCGTCGGGAAGCTGGGACGGCACCGTTCGGCGCTGGGACCTCCGCCAGCTCCACACCCCCGCCGCCGAGCTGCTCGATGCCGCGGAGGCGCGCTGGGGGCTGTCGCTGCAGGATGCGCTGCGGTCGCGGTGACGGGGGGCGGGCGCGGCCCTTGGCGGTCGCCGGCGCGGCTGGTGTTGACCTTTCCCTCCACTTCGCGGTAGCGTTTGACCTCGCTCAGGAGTCTGTCATGATGCTCGCTCGCTCGCTCGCTCGCTCTTCTAGTCCTGGGTTCGGCGAGGCCAGCGCTTGCGTTCGACGATGAGCCGAACGACTTCTGCGGCGCTGCGGAGGGCGTGTCTTCGGTGTTCGTTGGTCAGGGTTCGCTGGGGTTCGGTGATTCCGTCGATGCCTTCGCAACACCCCCGCTCGCGCACGGCGTGCCTGGTTTCCGCCTGACCAACCTGTCCAACAGCTCCGACGACTTCGCCCTGGAGCTGTTCCAGGGCGGCACGACCTCGGTGGGCACTGCTTCGAGCAGCGACGGTATCGCGGAGCTCTCGGTCACGGCCGATGCGGGTGACTGGTTCTGTGTCAAGGTGTCTGGGTCGACCGGCGCGTACTCGCTGATGGGCGACCTGGTGGCGGAAGCACCGGCCATCACTGACGTGCGGGACAGCAGCGGGAGCTCCATCTCGTCTGCATCGATCGGCGACGTGGTGACCATCCTGGGTTCGGACCTGGGGTCCGGCGCCGACGACGTGGACGTCACCTTCGGCGGCGCCTCCGCCGAGATCGTGTCCTGGTCGGCGACCGGGATCGATGTCGCCGTGCCGCAGAACGCTGTGGATGGCGACCTGTATGTGCTGCGCAGCGACGCGCGAAGCAACGCCTGGCCCTTCACGGTCGGCGTCTCCAGCCCGGCGGCGGCATACACGACCGCCCCTGACCCAGCCTGGCTCAACGATGGCTTCGGTCCTGGGGTCTACCTGAACCGGACGCTCGTCAGCTTCGACCCCGGCGCCGATGCGTCCGCGGTGTCGGCGGCCCTGGACGCAGTCCTGGCGCTCGACAGCAACCGATCGACCTGGACGGAGGTCGGCTTCATGCCGCGAAGCAACTCCTACCTCATCGAGTGGTCGTGGGTTGCTGGGTACTCGGTGGGGTGGGCGGACACGGATGCGCTCTTCGATGACCTGGCCGCACAGGCCGCGGTGGCGGGACTGGACGCAGAGTATCCGGTGCAGCTTGCATCCATCGAGCTGCCCCTCGACCATGATCTGCTCCACGATGCGGGCCCCAACAAGGGTGCGTTCGCGCAGGTCGGGCTGGAGGAAGCGCGTCGCCTGTTCCGATATTCCGCGCTCGGGGGCATGAGCAGCACTCCCAGGGTCGTTCTGGTCGACACGGGCCTGCGATATGGTGACGACACGTGGAACGCGGACATCGAGTGCGTGACGGGTACCCCCGCGTTCAGTGGGGGCGTCGACGAGTTCCCGGCCGACTACTTTGCACTGATGGAGCGGGATGGGACGGGCTGGTCGGCGACGGCGGCGCCGGGACACTACGCCATCGCGTCGGGGAAGCCGACGCAGCACGGCAACTCTACGGCGAGCGTCATCGGCGCCCGTAGTCAGGGGCAGCCGGACTGGGCCGACGGCACTGCCCGTACTGGAAACAACACCAACGGTGTGCTCGCCGCCTTCGAACTGCAAGGAGTGGACGATGAGGGGTCGACCCCCGAGACGGTGGACGAGGTGGGCGAGTCCATC
Organism: Deltaproteobacteria bacterium; assembly: GCA_003694325.1. Classification (GTDB taxonomy): domain Bacteria; phylum Myxococcota_A; class UBA796; order UBA796; family UBA2385; genus J125. The sequence continues at coordinate 4,117 of RFKJ01000803.1, read as the reverse complement.
GACTACAGCGTGGTGGTGTTCAACGTCTTTTCGGAGGCGGGGAGTTTTACAGAGACCGCGTCGGAAATACCCCTGTTCATGGCCATGGACGAGATCGCGTCCAATCCTGCGTATGATGGGGCTGTTGTAGTGTTGCCTGTGAGTTTCCCCGCGGCGCCGCCGTTTGGGCTTCAGTTCAAGCATGGTCGTGAGATCGAGGATCTCTGTCGCGACCACATCGTGGTGGCGTCTGCTGGAACCGGCACCAGTGGAACCATTGGCGTGGGCGCTGCGCTCTCCTGCTTGGGGGGCAGTACGCCGAACGCCATCGCAAGCGATCTCGCCTGCTACTGCCCTGAACGATCCATCGTCGTTGGCGGCACCGAAGCCGGCGGCAACGGGGCTGGCACCGATACCTGGGCCGAAGCCTTCGATGGCGCCGCCGTTGACCTGCTGGCGCCCTTCGGTGGCTACACGGTCGCCACGGTGTGCGTCGACATGTATCCGTATCCCAGTCGTGGCTATCACGTGGGGGTGGCTGGCACGTCCTATGGCGTGTCGCTGGTCGGCGCGGCTGCATCCCTGGTGCGCGGCATCGTCGATGACGTGACCCTGTCGGATGAAGGTGTCGTGCAGCTCATCGAGAGTTCGGTGGACGACGTGAGCAGCCTCTACACCGGAACTGGGGCCACCGGGCGCTTCGACCTGTACGAAGCGGTGGAACGGGCCCTCGACCTGGCCGGGGGCCTTCCGGCCCACATGCTCGGGACGGTGCGCGTGTACGCGGTGGACTACGGCGACGATGTGCTCGTCGCCCAGGACATCGTCGACCTGGATGCCGGGACCTTCGCCCCCTACGAAGCCGGGGTGAACCCGTCCACCGCGACAGTCACCGACGATGGATGCTACGGGCCGACTGATGTGGAGGTCCATCCCCGCGGCGACGTGGTCTACGTGCTGTGCAGCGACTCGTCAGAGGTTGCAGCCTACACGGCGGACGACCTCAGCTACATCGGCAGCGTGTCGCTCGACGGTGTGACCGAGCACTACAGCGAGCTGGAGATCACCCCGGACGGCATCCTGCGCGTAGCGACCGTCGACGGCAGCGGAGCACTGCTGCTCGAGTCCTTCGACTCTTACTCGGGCAGCAAGCACATCAACGCAGAGACGCTCTACGACACCGACATCCAGACGGCCTACGGCATCCACTCCAGCCACGACGGAGTGGAAGTGGCCGTGGTCGCGACCGACGGTGAGACCACCGGTGAGGACGCGGGCACCCAGCTCGACGTTGTGGCTGTCGTCGACCCGGACCCCATCGGCAAGACTGACTCGGTGGTGACCATCGACGATGTCGCCGGGGCCTCCGGCACCTTCCAGGCCCGCGACGTCACCTGGCGTGCGCCGGATGGCAGCGTGGTCGTTGCGCTCTATGGGGACCTGGGGCCTTCCGCGGGCACCGACTACGAACTGTACGAGACCGACTGGACCAGCCTGGCGAACGAAGCGGAGGTGACGTCGTGCGAAGACCCCGTCTCGGTGTCCGTGAACCCGACGGGTGACGACGACATCGCCTACCTGTCCTGCCAGCAGGACCATTCCGTCGCCGTCATCGATCTGGCGAGTGTGAGCAGCTCATACACGCCGGCACACCATCTCTACGCCGACCTGTCCACGCCATCCGACGACTTTCTGCCGACGGTGGTGGACTTCGCCGACAACGGCCGCTTCGTGATGATGGGGTTCCAGAACAGCACCTCCGGGTCTTCCTGGGTGACCACGGCGGACCATGACGCCGTGCCGGCAAGTTCAACGTCGGACCTCCTCCGTGGCGACGTCATGGACACCATGAGCCACATCTTCTACAAGCCGCGGGGCATGGACATGACGCCCCTGATGTCGGTGATGTCCCCCCGCCCCGGCACGGTCATCTCCGGGGTCCGCACCGTGCAGGTGGTCGTGCGCGACCCGTCGGTGTTGAGCGTGGCGTTCATTCGTGGGCCGACCACCCTCTGCGTCGACCATGACGTTCTGGACGGCATCGCTGAGTGCGAGATCGACCTGAGCACGTGGACCTCTGGCGAACACGTCATCGAAATCGAAGCCACCACCGATTCCGCCAACCAGTACCGGATCCATGCCGCCTACACCACCCCCTGACCGGGCCCACCCGGCTCGCCGCTCTCCTTTGCTGCGCGCGCTGTCGTGGGCGTGGCGGTGGGGGAGCTGGCTGGCGATTGGGGCATTGTATCTGTCGCTCACGCGTGAGGTTGCCGTCGCCATCGCTCCCATCAGATACTACGGTCGAGTGGACCTGTACGTCATCGTTGTCGAAACGATGCTCCCTGTCTTGCTGTTCGTGGTTGGCGTTGCCCTGGCTGAGCGAGTGGCATGGCCGCGGACGATGGCGGTGGTGTGGTGGTTGGTGATCCTATCGTTCGATTCTGTCATCTGGAGCCCGTGGGCTCGGTGCGAGGTGGGGCCGCGAGACGAGAACTGTGTAGGGTCCTTGTCGGAGCGAATGCTGCAATGAAGCCAGAGACTGGCCGCCAGGCTTGGTGTCGCACTGCCGTCATCGATTCATGGTCGTTGTGTCGTGAGCTTGCGTGCGCTCCATCCATGATCTCCGGGCCGAGATGAAGAGCGACTGGTCGAGCGCGCGATCAGCATCAGGCGCTGAGTCGGGCCTTGTTTGGCACATCTTGGTGCGGGTCTTGACGTGGGTGTTCATCGGCGGGCTGTATTGCGGATTCGCCGTGGTGGGAGTATTGCAGAGACAAAAGGCGATGCGACTGTGGCAGGTTGGGTGTGGGAGCGACTACATGTTCGCCGAGCTATGCGTATTGGTGGCGCTCTTCCTCGGTGGGTTCCTGATCGCCGAGCATGCGAGGCACCCTCGCGTATGGTCCCTGGTGTGGTGGGTGGCGGTCGTCTTGAGCCACTACATCTTCTGGTCGTTCTGTGGTGAGTCTTTCCTTGGTGATCGGGTCGGACGGTGCGGAGTCCTGTGAACTACTCCGCCCGGCGCTCTCATTTGCTGCGCGCGCTGTCGTGGGCGTGGCGGTGGGGGAGTTGGCTGCCGATCGGGGCGATGTACCTGTATTTCACGTATTCTGTCGCGTGGATTACGGCGCCTGGCCGGTACTGGGGGCGCGTCGACCTCTATGTAATCGTTATCGAATCGATGGTCCCCGCCGTTCTCTTCGTGGTCGGAGTGGCGATGGCTGAACGCGGCCCCTGGCCGCGGATGATGGCGTTGGTGTGGTGGTTGGTGGTGGTGGGTTTCTATTTCGGGCTCTGGTTCCCATGGGCTCGTTGTGAAGTGGGCCCGAGAAACACCAACTGTGTGGGGACTCTCATGGAACGCTCTCTGCTATGAATGCCCGCGTCAACAGCTCGGATGCCTGGAGTGCGATGTCTGGTCGCATTGTGGTGTTCCGGTGCGAACCTGGCCCATGCCCTCGGTGCCTGCATGGCGAACGACACCCCAAGCTCTGACTCCAGCTCGGCAGCCCGGCGGGACGTTGCGGACCACCCTCTGGTTCGAACGGTGAGCTGGGTTTTCATCGGTGGGCTCTACGCTGGCTTTGTTGTGGTGCGAGCGATGCAACACCAGAAGACGATGAGAGAATGGGGTGTCGGATGTGGCAAGGGTCCGACATTCATCGAGCTGTGTGTGCTGGTGACGCTGTTCGTAGGTGGCTTCCTCATCGTGGAGCACGCGCAGCGTTCGCGCCTGTGGGCCATGGTCTGGTGGCTCGCGGTCATGGTGTTGGACTACGCACTCTGGTGGTTCTTCGGGGAACCAATCGGCTGGTGCGGGGTCCTGTGAACCACTCCGCCCGGCCTGCGTCCCCGGCACGCCGCCTGTCCGGGCCCCATCGATGTCACCACCCCCACGTCACGCTCGTCCACCCGCCGTAGTCCGAGATGCTGCGGCACCAGCGGTCCGACCAGCCGGTGGCCGGGTCTTCGACGATGCAGCCGGCGCCGACGTCGATGAGCAGGGAGGGGATCCTGGCGATGGAGAAGGCCGGCGACCAGGACCGCGCGCGAACCCCGAGCCAGGTGAGGCCGGGGTTGCCGGCCGGATCGAGGGTGCTCCCGGCGCGGTCGGTGCGGGCGAGGAATTCCAGGC
>RFKJ01000802.1 GCA_003694325.1 Deltaproteobacteria bacterium | reverse complement strand
TCGACGGTCCCCATCCACGACCTCAAGATCTCCGGGACCTTCGCCGCCGACGGGACCGCCATCCACGGCGGCGCCATCCAGGGCGAGGTCGACGTCCGCGACCTGACCGAGCTGGTCGGCGACCTGCTGGGCACCAAGGACCCCGACAGCATCTGCGGCCTGCTCTCCGTCTTCGGCGCCACCTGCGAGACCTGCAGCAGCGACGGGGCCACCTACTGCCTGTCGGTGCAGGTCGAGGACATCGACGGCACCGAGACGACCGGGGTGGAGGAGGTCAAGGACCAGGACTGCCACCCGCTGTGTGCCGCCAGCTACAGCAACCCCGACTGCGACACCTCCGGCTGGTAGGACTCCGACCGGCGGGCGGTTCCTCGCGGGACCGGCCGGTCAGCGATCGGCCTTCTTCCGGCGCTTCCACTTGCTGCCCCGCGGGGCGGGAGCAAGCTGGCGCTCCACCCAGGCGATGGCCGCCCGGCGCAGGCGCAGGGCGCCCACCGGCGGCCAACGGAGCCCGTGGTCGCCGTCGGGCAGCTCCCAGAGCTCGCTCGCCTGGGGCCAGCGGGCGTGCATGGCCCGGGCGTGACCGACCGGCACCACCGGGTCGGCCTCCCCGTGGATGAGCAGCATCGGGGGAGGGGCCGGCGGGCGCAGGTGCAGGGGCGAGGCTGCGGCGAGCTGGTCGTCGTCGAACACGAGGTCGAGCCGCTCGGTGCCGTGGCGGGCCAGCAGCTCGAGGTCGGTGGGGGCGCCGAGGGCCACGACGCACCGGACATCCTCGGGTCGCTGCAGGGCCAGCATCAGCGCAAGCTGCCCCCCCGCCGAGTGCCCCCACACCGCGATCCGCTCGGGATCGACCTGGGTGGCCAGGAGCCGGTCCAGGGCAGCGTGGGCGTCCTTGAGCTGGGCGGGCCACCGGGCGACCGGGCCCAGGCGGTAGTTCATCGCGGCTGCGGCGATGCCGCGACGGGCGAACCGGGGGGCCAGGCTCTCGAAGGCCGACAGGTCCCCCTCGACCCATCCCCCGCCGTGGATCAGCAGGACGGCCGGCCAGCCGTCGCGCGGCGCGAGGTCGTTCAGCTCCCACATCCGGATGACCTGCTCGGGCGCGTCGCCGTAGCGGACGCCCGGCCAGTCCATGACGTCGAAGCTGCGCAACCGCGCCTCGACGCGCCGGCGCAGGGCGTTGGCCCGCTCCAGTACCGGCAGCGCCGCCGGGACGCGGACGAGGGGGTTCTGCACGGGGTCAGTCCACGGTGGGGCCACCCGATTCCCGCCAGGCGGCCAGGCCGCCCACCAGGCTGGTGGCGTTGATCAGGCCGCGGTCCCGCAACATGCGCGCGGCCTGTTCCGAGGTGGTGCCGTCCTCGTCGACCAGGACGATCTCGTCGGCGTCGGCCAGCTCCTGCCAGCGCGCGGGCAGCGACTCCAGCGGGATGTGCCGCGCGCCCGGCAACCCCCCGGCGCGGGTGGTCCGCAGGTCGACGATGACCACCGCCTCCCCGGCATCCAGGCGCTCGCGAAGCTCCTGGGGATCGCAGCCGATGGTCTGGAGGCTCTCGGCGGGGATCACCGCCCCGCCGAGCTCCGGCGACCCGGCCGCCGGGCCGGCCTCGGGCGGCGGCGCGGACCGGGTGACGGGCGGCTCCGGCCCCCGCTGCAGGCGGCGGACGACTCCGGCCGCGACCCGGCCCGCGACCCGGCGCAACATGCCCATGGTTCCTCCTCGACCCCCAAAGGCTAACCGCCGCACCCGGCCGTGGGCGCACCCCGGTGAACCCCGCTGCCGGCGCCGCCTTCGTCTCGGTGCGCCCCCACGCCCGGCCGGGTGGGGCCTCGTCCTGCTCACCGTCCCGCCGACAGGGCGCCACCGGTGCGCGCCGGAGAGCCGCCGGAGAGCCGCCGGAGAGCCGCCGGGTTCACCCGGTGTTGCGCATCCCGGCGGCGATCCCGTTGATGGTCACCAGGAGCGCGTCCACCAGCCGGGGGTCGGCGTCCTCACCCTGCTGGCGGACCCGGCGCAGCAGCTCGATCTGGAGCAGGTTGAGCGGGTCGACGTAGGGGTTGCGCACCCGGATCGACCGCTGGAGCACCGGGTTGTCGACCAGCAGCTCGTCGTGGCCCAGCGTGGCCAGCAGTTCCCGCCGGGCCCGCTCCAGGCGCGCCCGCAGCTCGGCCCCGAGGGGTTGCAGCGCAGGCGGCACCAGGACCGCGTCGTAGCGGGCGGCGATGTCCGGGTCCGCCTTGGCGAGCACCATCTCCACCAGGGCGAGGGTGCTCTGCAGCAGGGGCCAGCCGGCAACGGCGTCGGCGAGCAGTTCCGGGTGGTGCTCCCGGGCCCAGGCCAGCGCCTCCCCCACCCCCAGCCAGCCCGGCAGCATCAGGCGCACCTGGGTCCAGGCGAAGACCCAGGGAATGGCCCGCAGGGAGGCCACCCCGCCATCCGTGCCGCCCGGGCGCCGCGCCGGCCGGCTGCCGACGTTGAGCCGGCCCAGCTCGCGCTCCGGGGTCGCCGTGCGGAACCAGGCCACGAAGTCGGGGTGATCCCGCACGATGGAGCGCCAGGCGGCGCAGGAGCGGTCGGCCAGCCCATCCATCAGCTCCCGCCACTGCGGCTTGACCTCCGGCTGCGGCAGGAGCCCGGCTTCGAGGACCGCCGTGGTGTACAGCTCGAGGTTGCGCACCGCCAGGCCGGGCAGGCCGAACTTGGCCTGGATCATCTCGCCCTGCTCGGTGACCCGCAGCCGGCCCTGGATGCTGCCCGGCGGCTGGGCCCGGATCGCCTGGTGGGTCGGACCGCCCCCCCGCCCGACGGTGCCCCCCCGGCCGTGGAACAGGGTCAGGCGCGCGCCGGCCTCGGCGCAGGCGGCCACCAGGTCCTCCTGCGCCCGGTAGAGCGCCCAGGCCGCGGCGAGCCGCCCGGCGTCCTTGGCCGAGTCCGAGTACCCCAGCATCACCTCCTGGCGATCGCCGTGGACCACCCGCAGGTGGGTCCGGTACCAGGGGACCGCCAGCAGGGCGGCCAGGCTGTCCCCGGCGCCATCGAGATCGGAGAGGGTCTCGAACAGGGGGACCACCCGCTGGGGCGGGGCGGGCGGCCCGTCGCCCGCCCCCGGCCGGTTCGCGGCCCGGGCCTCCCGCTGGAACAGCTCGACCACCAGGACGTCGCTCGGCGCGGTGGCCATGGAGATGACGTAGGCCCCCAGCGCTCCGCGTCCCTGGCGGGCGGCCATGGCGAAGGTGGCGAGCACGTCGTGCTCCTCCGCCGACAGCGGACCCGGCTCCCACCACAGGGCCGGCGGCACCAGCGGACGCGGCGAGGTGAGCTGGGCGGTGAGGAAGTCCACCCGTTGCTCCTCGGACCAGGTGGCGTAGGCGCCGAGCCCGAGGTGCCGGGTCAGGGCGTCCATGGCCGCCGTGTGGCGGGTGCTCTCCTGGCGGATGTCCAGCCGCAGCAGGTGCAGGCCGAAGCAGGACAGCCGCCACAGCAGGTCGCGCAGGCGCCCGTCGGCCACCACGCCGGCGCCGCAATCGTGCAGGCTCTGCCAGCACAGCCGCAACGGGGCGCGAAGGTCCTCGATGTCGGTGTAGACGGGCAGGCCGTCGAACACCGGGGGATCGTCGGGGCGCAGCCGGCCGTCGAGGCGATGCTCGAGGTACCGCACGGTGGCCCGCAGCCGGTCGCGCACGCCCCGCAGCACCTCGCGGTAGGGCTCGCGCACCGGGGTCCCCGGGCGGACCGCCCGGGCGGCGGCCCACAGCGCATCGGTGGCCGGGACCAGGGACAGCTCGCTGCGAAGGTGGTCGACCTGGGCCAGCACCAGGCTGGCGGCCATCCACCGCCCCAGCAGCAGCACCCGCGCGGTGGTCTCCGGGGTGACGTTGGGGTTCCCGTCTCGATCCCCCCCCATCCAGCTCGCGAAGCGGATCGGCGCGGCATCGAGGGGCAGCCCCTGGCCGGTGTGCTCGACCAGCGCCGCGTCGAGCTGCCGGAGAAAGGCCGGCACCGCCTCCCACACCGACTGCTCGATGGCCACCAGGCCACCGCGGGCTTCGTCCTCCGGGGTCGGCCGCCGGCGGTTCACCTCGTCGGTGAGCCAGCCGCTCACCACCTGCCGGCGCAGGGACAGCCGCGACGCCGCGTCCTCCACCGGTGTCAGGTCCCGGTCCCGGTCGGCCAGCAGGTCGGCGATCCGGCGGTGCTTCTGCAGCAGCGTCCGGCGAACCACCTGGGTCGGGTGGGCGGTGAACACCAGCTCGATGTCGAGGGCGAGCACCGCTTGGCGGAGGGCCTCGGGGGAGACCCCGGCCGCCCGCATCCGGCGGAAGCCCTCGACGATGCTGCCCCGCTGCGGGGGGTGGTCGGCCCGCTGGTGGTCCCGGCGCCGGCGGATCCGGTGGTGCTGCTCGGCGATGTTGGCCAGGCTGAGGAACCAGGCGAATGCCCGCCCCACCTGGGTCATCTCGTCGAGGGACAGCCCGGCGAGGAGGGCATCCAGCTCGGCGCCGGCAGCGGCGTCGCCGGCCCGGGCCGCCTTGGAGCGGGTCCGCACCGCCTCGACGGTGGCCAGGAGCGCCGGCCCGCCCTGCTCGGCGAGGGTCTGGCCGAGGATGTCGCCAAGCAGCCGCACGTCGGCCCGGAGCGGGGCATGGGGATCACTCATCGCTGCTCCCGGTCGACGAACCTCCGTCGGGGGTGCTGGCGGGAGAACTGGC
>RFKJ01000801.1 GCA_003694325.1 Deltaproteobacteria bacterium | reverse complement strand
CGGGGGGACCCGACGGCGCCGCGACCGACGGTGGCGTGACCGACGGCGGCGCCGGGGATGGCGGTAGCGAAGATGGCGGCGCCGGGGATGGCGGCGGCGGGGATGGCGGCGCCACCGTCCACAGCCCGCAGCGGGGGGTGCTCATCGTCATCGCCGATGACCTCGGGGTCGAGGCCGCCGCCTGCTACGACGAGCCCGTCGCCGACCGGGCGCCCCAGCCGACCATCGAGTCCCTCTGCGCCCGGGGGGTGGTGTTCGACCAGGTGTGGAGCAATCCCATCTGCTCGCCGACCCGGGCGGCCGTGCAGACGGGGCGCTACGCCTTCCACCACGGCGTCGGCGAGGCGGTGGGCAACGACAGCCCCGGCATCCCCCTGGACGAGTGGACGATTCCCATGGCCCTGGACGCCCAGGGCGACGGCTGGGGCCACGCCCTGTTCGGCAAGTGGCACCTCTCCTGGGAGGAGAACGGGGGCGCGGACAACCCCAACCTCATGGGGTGGAGCCACTTCTCCGGCCACCTCCTCGGCGAGCTGGACGACTACTACGACTGGCCCAAGACGGTGGATGGCGTGGAGGAGCGCAGCACCGAGTACGCCACGACCGTCAACGTCGACGACGCCATCGAGTGGATCCAGGCCCAGGATTCGCCCTGGGTGGTGTGGCTGGCCTTCAACGCCCCCCACACCCCGATGCACCTGCCGCCGGCCGATTTGCATTCCTACACCGATCTCCCCGACGATCCCGACGCCATCGCCGAGGACCCGCTGCCCTACTTCCAGGCGATGATCGAGGCGATGGACTCCGAGCTGGGGCGGCTGTTCACCACCCTGGGCGATGAACAGATGGCGATGGTGGACGTGATCTACCTGGGCGACAACGGGAGCTGGGAACCGGTCAACCAGGGGGTCTACCCCGAGGGGCACGGCAAGCCCTCCCTCTACCAGGGCGGGGTCCACGTACCGCTGGTCATCGCCGGTCCCTCGGTGGTCGATGGGGGGCGCCGCAACGGCGATCTCGTGGACATCGTCGACGTGATGCCCACGGTCCTCGAGCTGGCCGGGGTCGACATCGCGGCCACCCAGCCCGCCGACAAGCCCCTCGACGGCATGAGCCTGCTCCACGTCCTCATGGATCCCGATGCCACCCACCACCGAGAGTGGTCCCTCTCCGAGATCTGGGGGCCGCGGGGCCGCTACGACGAGACCGGACAGGCCATCACCGACGGCAGCTACAAGCTGATCCGGTTCCGGGACGGCAGCGAGGAGGTCTACGACCTGCGGACCGACCCCTTCGAGACGGACGACATCACCGTGTCGGGCATGGACGGGGAGGACCGCGCCGCGGTGGCCCGGCTCGGCGAGCTGCTGGAGGACATGCCCTACCACCCGGTCGAGTAGGCCGGCGGGTGGGGCCGAACCCGGTCAGATGGTCGGGTGGCGGCTGACGGGCTCGACCCGGGGGCTGGCGACGAGATCGAGCAGGTAGATCACCATGTCCTTGCCGTAGAACCGGAACCGGCCGCCATCGGCGAAGCCCCAGCTCCGAAGCTGCCGGTTGGCGCCCTCGTTGTCGACCTCGGTGGTGATCTTGACGTACCGGTGGCCCCGGGCGAGGAGGTCGTCGAACAGCACCTTGTTGATCGCCCCGGAGACCCGGCGGCCGCGGAGGTCGGGCTCGAAGGAGCAGAACAGGCTCTCGGCGGTGACCTCGACGGGCAGGTCGGGAGCGCTGGCGTCGAAGTAGCGGGCGGTGTGGACCAGGGGGCGGAGGACGCCGGGGTCCCGCAGCAGGCCGGGGACCGCCGCGGGCCCCAGCAGGAACCCGTGTCGGCGCAGCACCTGGCGGAACATGGTCGGGGTGTCGATGCTGCCGGCGATGAAGCCGCGGACCCGGCGCGGACCGCCGCCTCCGGGGCCCGTCGGTTCCTCGTAGACGAAGCCCAGGAAGCGCTCGTCGTTGACCAGGGCCTGGTAGAGTTGGGTGAGGAAGTTCGGCCCCAGGCGGGCCCACAGGCTGCGGCCCATGGCGGCCCGGTGCAGGTCGGCCACCTGGGGGGCGTCGCGGAACTGCATCGGACGGATGTTCTCCCAGACCGCCTCGTCCACCGCCAGCGGCCGGACGGCGGCGGCGGCGGCGGCGATGGCGTCTCCGTCGGCCGCCACTACTCCTGCTCCTGTTCGAGGGTCTTCAGGAAGGCCGTCTGGCTGACCGCCCGGTGCTGGGCGGCCAGGAAGTGGCCGACGGCGTCCTCGTAGGAGAACTCGAAGCTCTCGTTGAGCAGCCGGCGGGCGAGGGTCACCGCGACGACGTGGGTCGGGCCGAAGCTGTCGATGACCCGGGACAGGCAGCCGTCCAGGTCGGCGTCGACCTCGTCGACCAGCCCGAGGCGCAGGGCCTCGTCGGCGTCGATGACCGGGCAGCGCATGATGATGCGCCGGGCGTGGCCCAGGCCGACGAACTTGGCCAGCCGCCAGGTGGCCATGCCGGGCAGGAAGCCCTGGTGCACCTCGGGAAGCTGCAGGGTGGCACCGGGCGTCATGATCCGGGCGTCGGTGACCAGGGCGAGCTGCACGCCGCCGCCGACCACCGCGCCCTCGAGGACGGTGATGGTGACCTTGTCGAGGCGCTCCATCCGCACGCACACCTTCTCCCACCGGCTGAAGCCGTGGATGTCGATGGGGGCGTCCCGCCGGAACTCGGCGAAGTCGATGCCGGCGCAGAAGGTGCCGCCGGTGCCGCGGAGCACGACGACCTTGGTCCGGCTGTGGTCCTCGAGGTGGTCGCAGACCGCGGTGAGCTCCCGCACCAGGCGCATGTCGTCGACGGGG
>RFKJ01000800.1 GCA_003694325.1 Deltaproteobacteria bacterium | reverse complement strand
CGCGGCGACGGGCGGGACCCGGGCGGGGCGTTCTGGCGGCCGAGGCTCGGTCATGGCGGCGGACTATTCCGATCCCGCCGCCGCCGCGGCCTGTTCCGCCCCCGCCTGCTCCGCCCCGGCCTGCTCCGCGGGCCCGCCGGGACCGGCAGGGCCCGGTGATCCGCTCCCGCCGCACCGCGCGTCCTGGCGCTCCCGCAGCGTCTCCACCAGCGCCGGGTGCGGGTGGGCCCGCAGCACCTGCGCGACCTGGGGCGTCATGTCGTCGACGCGGCACAGGTCGAATCCCGCCGCCGGCAGGTCCATGTCCACCCGCTGGGCGAACAACCGCTGGCCGGCATCCACGCAGCGAGCCCGGTCCTCCGGCTCGAGCGGGTCGCACCGCAGCAACGAGATCCAGCCGCGGCGCTCGAAGCCGTTCTGGTAGAAGCGCCGCCAGAACCGGTAGGACATGTCGGTCCCCGCCTCCAGCAGCGGCGCCCACCGGTCGTAGACCCGGCGAGCCCGGGGTAGGGCCTCCTCGAAGCTCGGCACCGGCGCCCCCGGGGTGCGCGGCGCGATGATCGCCCGCACCTCGCTCTGCCAGAGGTGCTGTCCGCAGTCGTTGACGAAGCGCCCGCTCTGCAGGCACAGCCGCGCCGCGTCCTCCCGCCGTCCGGCGCGGGCCGCCCCCTCGGCGGCGAGGAACCAGCACTCGTCGCCCCAGACTCCGGCGGGGACCTCCGCGCAGAGGGTCTCGAGGTCCCCCTCCCCGCGCCGCCCGACGGCGCTGACCACGGCGAGCATGCACTCGCCGGCCAGCTCCCGATCGCTCAGCGAACGGCACAGGGATCGCCCACGGTCCAGGGAGATGTCCGGGTCCTCGACGGCGGCCAGGTAGCGCTGGGGCTCGGTGAGGCCCTCATCCGGATCGCACCCGGCCACCGGCGCCAGGGCAGGCAGCAGCAGGAGCGCGCCCGTTCGGGCCGCCGCGGGGGGGCGGGGGAGAGGCTTCACCCGACCAGGCTAACCGGGCCGCTCCGGTCCTCGGCCCCCCGCCCGTTCCCCTGCCCTCTGCAGGCGCGTAAACAGATTCGCACACGACCAGCTCCACCCGCGAAGTCACATTCGCAGAACACCTCCCCCCACATCCCGCGCTCCACCGGCCCGATCGCCCACCCCGACCGCTCAACACCCGCCCCGCGCGCACCGCCCCGATGACCGGGACGTGACTTTTTCCAGTGAGCATCACAACTTGAATAAACATACCGACCGGTCGGAAGCCACGCCCCCGGAAAACCGACCGGTCAGTCGAATCAACCAGCGGATTCCATTGGGAAATTCGCGTGTCCAGGGCATTGCGTAGCCGCCGCGGGTGCCCTACTGTAGCCACGTTCGTCGGTTCGCCCGCCGGTCGGTCCCCGACGACGGTCCCCCTGCGCCACGCGCGCAGGGGCGGACCTCTCCCCCACACGCTCTCTCACCGATGCCGTTCCCCACGGCTGTCACATTCGCCCCGTTCCCGGAGTGTGATCATGAAGTCGAAGTTCTCCACCATCGCGCAGGCCGTCGCAGAGGTCGGCACGTACTGGCCGGACAACGGGTTCACCTTCCAGGACGACGCCGGGGTCGAGCGCACCTACACCTTCCCCGAGATCGAGCGGGCCACCGCTGAGCGGGTTGCCGGCCTGCAGGCGATGGGCCTGCGCAAGGGTGACCGCGTCGGCATCGTCATCGTGGAGCCCGAGCAGTTCGTCCTGACCTTCCTGGCGGCGCTGCGGGCGGGCATCGTCCCGGTCCCCCTCTACCCCCCGCTGAGCCTGGGCAACCTCGACGCCTACGCGGCGCGCACCAGCCGGATCCTGGACAGCGCCGGCGCGCGCCTGCTGGTGGTCAGCAGTCGGCTGCAGAACCTGCTGTGGGGGCAGGTCGACGCGGTGCCGAGCCTGGAGCGACTCGTCAAGGCCGAGGACCTGCCGACCCGGGACGCGACCCCCTACTACCCGGACATCACCCCCGATGACCTGGCCTTCCTGCAGTACACCTCCGGTTCGACCAGCGATCCCAAGGGGGTGATGGTCACCCACCGCAACCTCGTGGCCAACGCCACCGGGATCATGAACCACATGGACATGCACCCGGACCGCGACAAGGGCGTGAGCTGGCTGCCGCTGTACCACGACATGGGGCTCATCGGCTTCGTCATCAGCCCGATCCTGTGGGGCGTCCCCATCGTCTTCATCCCCACGCTCCGGTTCATCAAGCGGCCGACCTCGTGGCTGCAGACCATGCACGACCACCGGGCCACCGTCAGCTTCGCGCCGAACTTCGCCTACGCCCTGGTGGCCCGCAAGGCCCGCCCGGCCGAGCTGGACTCCTGGGACCTGTCCTGCGTCAAGGCCTTCGGCTGCGGTGCCGAGCCCATCAACCCCGACACCATGCGGGCGTTCAGCGAGGTCATGTCCACCCGCTGCGGGATGCCCCGCAACGCGGTGCTGTCGGCCTACGGGATGGCCGAGGCGACCCTGGCGATCAGCCTCAAGCCGCTGCAGGACGTGCTGCGGACCCACCGGGTCGACGCCGAGATCTTCCAGGCCGAGGGTCGGGTGACCACCCTCGACGAAGGCGCCGCGGGCCCGACCTTCGAGCACGTGAGCTGCGGGGTCACCTTCCCCGGCCACGAGGTCGTCGTCATGAACGAGGCGGGCGAGATCCTGCCCGAGGGCATGGAAGGCGAGCTGTGCGTCCGTGGCCCGTCGGTCACCCCCGGCTACTTCCAGAACCCCGAGGCCACCGCCGAGGCGTTCCGCGACGGCTGGCTGCACACCGGCGACCTCGGCTACCTGCTGGATGGCGAGGTCTACGTCACCGGCCGCATCAAGGACCTCATCATCCTCAACGGGCGCAACATCCACCCCCAGAGCATCGAGTGGGTGGCGGCCCAGGTCGACGGCGTCCGGAAGGGCAACGTCGTGGCCTTCAGCCGACCGGGCACGGCCAGCGAGGAACTGGTGGTGGTCTGCGAGAGCCGCGAGGCCCGCACCGACGAGGCGCGCGCCGAGCTGGCCCGCAAGGTGCGGGTGGCCATCCAGAAGGAGCTGTCGATCACCGCCGCCGACGTGGTCATCGTGGACCAGGGCATGCTGCCCAAGACCTCGTCGGGCAAGCTGCAGCGGCGCAAGACCCGCCACCAGTACCTCACCCACGGCGTGGGACACGAGGGCAGCCGGACGGTGGGATCGTCGGGCGACACGCTGACGCTGGCGCGCCACATGGCCCGCGGAGTCTGGACCCGGACCAAGAACGCCCTGCTGCGCTGAGTCGGCGCCTGCCATCGCGACGGCGTGACCCGGAGCCGGGTCGCGCCGTCGCCGTTTCCCCCGCCTCTCCCGGCCCGCGACAACGACGCGAAAATCCGGCCGCCCCATGCGCGTGACCGGGCCGTTCGGGCTATTCATGCGCCCTTCTACGCCCGGCATTCCCTCCCTCCAATCCGGCCCCGTGCCGCCTGCCGGCCCCTCCCATCCTCCCCTGGAGCCCCCCGTGCCTGACGCTGAAGTCCTCGCCCTCATCAAGGAAGCCCTCAACGACGTCGCCCCCGGCCGCGAACAGGACTTCGCCAAGGTGACCCTGACCAGCACCATCGAGGACCTGGGCCTCGACTCCATCGCGACCATGGAGATGGTGGGCTACCTTGAAGAGAAGGTCGACACGACCTTCCCCGACGAGGAACTGGCCAAGGTGTCCACCGTCGCCGACCTCTCGAAGCTGATCCGCGGCGGCACCCTGTAGCCATCCCCGTCCGGCGGGGCGGCGGCCGGCACCCCGGACCCGCCCCCCATCGCAGGGCGGGCAGTCCCGCCCCCCGGTTCCGACGTCGCCACCCGCAGGTCGACCTGGTCGACGCGGAGTGGCGCGTCCCGTGTCTCCGACTTCGGACCTCCCCCACCAACGGCATGGAGACGGCCCATGACCTCGCCCCGCACCCCCATCGCAATCGTCGGCATGGGTTGTCGCTTCGCGAAGGCTCGGGACCTGCACGAGTACTGGCGCATGTGCCGGGAGGGTCGCGACGCCTTCGGCCCCGTCCCGGACAACCGCTGGGACGCCGAGGTGTTCTTCGACACCAGCCGCCGGGCGACGGACAAGTCCTACGCGCCCGCCGGCGGGTTCATCGAGGACGTGCGCAGCTTCCCGGCCATCGCGCTGGGGCTCCCCCCGCGACGGGTCGAGGTGATGGACCCCCAGCAGCGGCTGGCCCTCGAGTGCGCCCTCCAGGCCATGGAGGACGCCGGCTGCCGGGACCGGATGCCCCGGCGCACCGGCGTCTACATGGGGGTCACCGCCCAGGAGTGGCGCAACATCATCAACGCCCGCCTCAACGCGCTGATGATGGCCAGCGGCCGCTACGGCCGGGCGCCCGAGGACCCCACCCCGCTGCTGGAGTCCGTCGAGAACGTGGTGCCCTCGCGCCCGTTCAGCGCCATCGGCGTGCTCGGCAACATGATGGCCGCCGCCATCGCCCAGACCTTCGACCTCGAGGGGCCGGCGTTCACCACCGACGCGGCCTGCGCATCGGCCATGGTCGCCGTCGACGCCGCCGTCACCCAGCTCCGGGCCGGCACCATCGACGCCGCGCTGGCCGGGGGCGTCTACATCTGCCTGTCGCCGGACCACCACGTCGCCTTCAGCCGGATCGGGGCCATGAGCCGGTCGGGCCGCTGCCTGCCCTTCGACCACCGCGCCGACGGGTTCGTCCAGGGCGACGGCGGCGGGGTGCTGGTGCTCAAGCGGCTCGCCGACGCCGAGCGCGACGGCGACCGGATCTACGCGGTGATCCACGGGAGCTGGAGCAACAACGACGGCAAGGGTGACGGCCCCATGGCGCCGCTGGCCCGCGGCCAGGCCGACGCCATCCGGGCCGCGTGGCGCGACGGCGGCATCGACCCGGCCCGCCTGGGCTACATGGAGACCCACGGCACCGGCACCGAGGTCGGCGACCTGACCGAGCTGACCGGCCTGCGGCTGGCGTTCGGCGACCGGGTCCGCCGGGTGGCCCTGGGCAGCAGCAAGGCCAACGTCGGCCACACCATGTCGGCGGCGGCGCTCGCCGGACTGGTGCGGACCGCCCTGGCCATCCACCACCGGGAGATCCCGCCCATGGCCGGCTTCGAGGCGCCCAAGCCCGAGCTGGAGCTGGGCGACGGCCCCTGGTGGGTCCCCACCGAGCCGGTTCCCTGGGAGGGCGACGACCGGGTCGCCGGCGTCAGCAGCTTCGGGTTCGGCGGCACCAACGG
>RFKJ01000799.1 GCA_003694325.1 Deltaproteobacteria bacterium | reverse complement strand
CGATGATGGCCGCGGCCCGGGGCACCCGGGCGTCGCCGAGGAAGGCGGCGTACAGCCGACGGACCATCCACAGCGGCTCCGCAGCAAAGGCCGTGGCCAGGGCTGCCAGCGGCGCGCGGCGCCCCAGGCGGCAGGCCGCTTCCGCGGCCCGCAGCCGGCCACGAACGAAGGGGCAGTCGGTCAGCGAGGCGACGAGGCAGTCGTCGCCCGGGTCGAAGCCGTCCAGGTCGTGGGGCAGCGCGCTGTCGGGATCGACGACGAGCTGCCGCGGGGGGGCGGCCAGCGGCAGGGTCACGGCCCCGCTGCGGTCGTGGAGATCCAGGCGCAGGCGGTGCCAGGTGCCGTCGGCGTCCTGGACCGCGATGCACAGTGGAATGTCGAACAGTCCGACCCCTGCGGCTTCGTCCTCCTGGGTCTGTTCGACCCGCACGGTGTAGAGGCCCCGCTCCGCGTCGTGGGTGCCATCGACCTTGAGGCAGGGGTAACCCGGGCTGCGGAACCACTGGTCGAAGAACCGGGCCAGGTCGCGGCCGCCGTGCTGCTCCATCACCCGGCGAAAGTCGTCGGTCTCGACCACCCCGCCACTGTACCGGGCCAGGTAGTCGGACACCCCCGCCCAGAACGGCCCGTCCCCGACCACGGTGCGCAGGTGGTGCAGGCGCACCGCGCCGCCCGGGTACAGGTGCCGATCGAACAGATCCCAGGAGCTGTCGAAGCGGCGGGTGACGATGGGCCGCTTGTACCGTTCCCGGGCTTCGGACAGGTAGGCGCGCAGCTCCTCGAACAGCCAGGCCTGCATCGCCTCCGCACCCTGGTGCTCCTCGATCCAGACGCTCTCCATGTAGGTGGCCCAGCTCTCCTTGAGCCAGGAGTGGGCGAAGTCCCGACAGACCACGCTGTCGCCGAACCAGGTGTGGGCCATCTCGTGGAGGTTGACCAGGTCGACCAGCCAGCCCAGCTCGGGACGGGTCTCCTCGTCGACAACCCAGGCGTCGTCCCAGCTCACCAGCGAGATGTTCTCCATGGCCCCGCCGATGCCGGGGGCGGCGAACTGGAAGTACTTGGGCCAGGGCAGCGGTCGCCCCAGCCGACCGGTGATCCACCGCAACATGTCGGCGGTGGGAGAGAAGGAGCAGGTCAGGTCCGCCGCCGTGTGGGGGGGCGGCGCGAAGAAGGCGATGGGCCGACCGTCGTGCTCGCCGCCATCGGCCTCCACCAGGTCGCCCACCAGGAAGCACAGCAGGTAGCTGGGACAGGGGAAGTCGAGGCGCCAGTGCGCGGTGTGCGTCCCGTCGTCGTGGGCGACGTCGTCGACCAGGGCGCCGGGGCCGAGGATGCGCATGCCCTCGGCCGCCCGGAGGTGCAGGTCGACGGTCGGGCGGACGGCAGGGTGGTCCACGCAGACCAGCCAGTAGCGCGCCCGTTCCGTCTCGTGGTCGGTCCCCGCCCAGCGACCGGCGCCCGGGGTGACCGCCGTGGGGCCCCCGAAATGCAGGCCGGTCAGCGGATCCTGGACCCGGTAGCGCACGGTGACCGACCGCTCCTCCCCCGTCTTGGCCGGGTCGTCGAAGACCACCGTCAACCGGCGGCCGTCGTAGCGCCAGGTCAGGCCCTCGCCATCGACGGCCACGTCGAGCAGGTCGACGCCATCGAAGACGACGCGCCGCGCACCGTCGCGGGTCGCCCGCAGGGTCGTCGTCACCACGCCGTCGAGGCTGCGGGCGTCGAGATCGACAGAGGCCCGGATGTCGAGGTGCACCGGTTCCAGGGGCAGGTCGGGGGCATACCAGGCCGGCGCACCGCGGGTGGCGAAGCCCTTGGCGGGCGGGTCGACGGTTCGGTCGAGGTCGGCCTGGAGCAGGGAGAGGCGGTGGTGGACGGGCATGGACGGCGCCTCCTCGGGCAGCGGGCGGGGACTCGCTCGCCTGCCGCCCTAACCCCCGGGTGGCCGGGCCGAGCACTGCGGCGGCCCGGGATCGCCTTCGTGCAGCGTCCACCACGAGACGTCGCCGACGGTGCCGGCTGCCGGGCCCAGGATGCCGTCGAGCTGGCGGCGGAGGGGGGCGCGGCGGCGGACCGGGACGCGTTCGGCGTGCAGCACGACGCTGCGGAAGCCAAGGGCGTAGAGACGAGCGCCCTCGGTGGCGGCGCAGGGGTCGCCGGGCCGGGGTGGCCGCCCGCGGTGGAGCTGGAAGAGCAGGCTGCGACCGAGCATGGCCGCGGCCCCCGGCGAGGGAGCGGCGGTGACGGGGTGGCGATGCGACAACGCCCAGAGCATGGAGAAGTCGTTGTCGGCGAGGCGATCGCGCTCGTCGGGGGCGATGCCGGGCAGCTCCAGCACCGGTCCGGCGGGCAGCGCCGCGAAGGCCGCGGCGACGTCGGGGGGCGGCGACACGTCGAAGGCGCCCGGGGCCTGCAGCCGCCAGCTCAGCCCGTCGGCGAGCAGCAGGGCGGAGACCACGGCGGTGGTCGCCGGGCGCCGGCCGGCCCAGGCCACACCGCCGGCGACGGCACACAGGGGCCCGGCCACGAGCGACAGCCGCGCCCAGTCGACCAGCCCGGCGTAGGGTGGCAGGGTCTGCACCAGCAGCCAGGCCGGGCCGACGTCGACGCGCCCCCCTCCCGGCAGGGACAGCCGCGGGCCGAGGGTAAGCAGGACGAGGCCCAGCGCCAGCAGCGCCCACGGCCGGCTGCGACGGTGGACGAGGCCGAGCACGCCGACGACGAGCAGTCCCCACCCGGGGTAGGGGGCGACGGCGGTGGCCATGGGCGGACGCAGGCCGTCGAGGCGGAGGGTGGCACGCAAGGGCGTGCCCGCAGCGCCGGGCCCCAGCGCCACGGCGTCGTGCAGCCGGTCGGTCCACCACGGCCCGGTGGCGAGGTGGGCGAGGAGCATGGGCAGCAGCAGGATCGCGCCGCCGAGGGCCACCAGGCTGAGGCCGAGGAGGCGGCGGCCGCGGCGCGGGCTTCCGGCGACGAAGAAGAGGCCGGCGGGCACCAGCGCCAGCGCCGACAGCAGCAGG
>RFKJ01000798.1 GCA_003694325.1 Deltaproteobacteria bacterium | reverse complement strand
GCCTGGACCCACGCAAAGAGGCCTTCGACGAGCGGTCGGCTGCGAGCCTGCCGCTCGGCGAGGATCGCCTCGGGTTCCTGGCCCCAGATCTCGCGCTCGATCATGAACAGGTCCCGGATGGTGCCGAGAGCGAGGGTCGCTTTTTCGCGATGGTGGGTGCGCGCCTTGAAGAACCAGGTACGCAGGTGGGACCAGCAGCGCTCGGCTACGTCGAGCGCTGACGGGGGTCGGATCGGGGGGGGCGCCGAGGCATGGAGCCGTGTCGATGCGCCCCCGACCAGGCTGTCCGGCCCGGCACGCAGGAGGGTCGGAACGCGATGACCTGCGTGCGGCAGGGGGCAGGCGCTCGAGCGAGGCGTCCGCTGGTCGCGGCGTCCCCGGTCGGAGCTGACATCCCGGGCGTCAGCGTCGCGGCCGCACCGTGAGTTGGAGCATGCCCCGGTCGAAGCGCCGGCTGGACACGAACTCCAGGGGCTGCACGGCGTCGACGCCATCGAAGAGTCGCAGCGCCCCGCGGCCGAGGACCACCGGGACGATGGTCAGGCAGAGCTCGTCGACGAGCCCGGCGGTCAGCGCCTGGCGGACGATGTCGGCACCGTCGATGTAGACATCTGCGTCTCCGGCGAGGGTCCGAGCGCGCGCCACCAGCGTGTCGATGGGGCCGCGGACCGCCTGCACGGTCGATGGCGCGTCGTGCAGCGGGCGGTGGGTGGCGACGAGCACGGGGATGTCGCCATAGGGCCACTCGACTCCCATGCCGGCGACGACGTCGAAGGTCCGGCGACCCATGAGCAAGGCGCCGACCTGCGCGAGGAAGTCGGGGAAGCGCAGCACTTCCGCGTCGGCGGCCGGGCTGTCGGCGGGGCCGGGGTCGGCGAGGAAGGACAGGTCGTCATCCGGGCCGGCGACTGCGCCGTCCAGGGAGCAGGCGAGGTAGACGCGGACGCGGGGTGTGGATTGCACGGGGAACGCTCCAGGGAGCGGAGCCGGGCCGCACAGCGGCGGAGCCCCTCAGTCGGCGGCGCGGGGATCGCGGCCTCGGGCCACGGGGGCGATGCGGGTCGGCTGGTCGAAGTCGTGCATGTCGCCGAGGGGCCACCCGACCCACGCGCGGTCGGAGACGACCCGCGCCCCCTCGTCGCGCCGCTGTCCCCCACACCGCCTCCCTCGGTGCGCTTGTCACCGAAGGTGTTGGAGTCCGAGCACGCACATCCACACCAGCGGCCACAGCCAGG
Organism: Deltaproteobacteria bacterium; assembly: GCA_003694325.1. Lineage (GTDB taxonomy): Bacteria > Myxococcota_A > UBA796 > UBA796 > UBA2385 > J125. The sequence continues at coordinate 9,282 of RFKJ01000798.1, read as the reverse complement.
AAGCGTGCTGCATCGCCGGCGTGCCATCCGGCGCATCGGGCCCGGATGGCCCTACTTGTGCCGGTACGTGATCCGCCCCTTGGTCAGGTCGTAGGGGCTCACCTCCACCGTCACCCGGTCGCCCAGGACGACGCGGATGCGGAACCGGCGAAGCTTGCCGGAGAGGTGGGCGTGCACCTTGGTGCCGGCCTCGGTCTCGACGAGGAAGGCGCCGCCGGGGAAGACCTCGGTGACGACGCCCTCCATGGGAATCAGGTCGTCGGATGCCACGTGTGCTCCTGTGGATGGCGCGTGGGCTAACGGGCCGCTGCCGCGTCTACAACCGCCCGCCGCATCCCGCGACGGGCCGGCTCCGCGGCGGGAGGCGACGTGACGCTGTCGGAGATGCAGGCCACCATCGATGGATGGGTGCGCGCCAACGGGGGATACTGGGGCGAGCTGTCGCTGCTCGCCCGGCTGACCGAGGAGGTCGGCGAGCTGGCACGCGAGTACAACCACCGGTTCGGCGACAAGCCGAAGAAGGCCACCGAGGCCGCCGCGACCCTCGAGGACGAGATGGCCGACGTCCTGTGGATCCTGGTGTGCATGGCCAACCAGCAGGGAATCGACCTGGAGGAGGCCTTCCGCCGGACGATGGACAAGGTGGTCCGCCGGGACAGCGGGCGGTTCGGGCCGCCGGCGGAGGGGTGACGATCCGGGCCGGCGATCAGGGCGGTGGCGGCAGGATGAGCAGGCGGTCGCGCCTGGCCCGGGCGACCTCCTCGGGGGTGCGCAGGCCGGCGCGGCCCATGTTGTCCAGGATCGCGTCGATGCGGGCGTTGGGGGGGTGGCCGGCCATGGCGCGCCGGTAGCCGCCGCGGGGGTCGGGCAGCAGGGCGGCCAGGAAGGCCGCCTCCCGATCGGTCAGGGCCCCCGGGCGTCGGGCGAAGTAGGTGTGGGCCGCCGCTCCGACGCCGTGGATGTCCGGCCCCAGCTCGACGATGTTGACGTAGAGCTGCATGATGTGGCGCTTGTCGAGGCTGGCTTCGAGATCGAGCGCATAGATCAGCTCGCGCAGCTTGCGGGCCAGCGTCCGCTCCCCGTCGAGGTACAGGTTCTTGGCGAGCTGCTGGGTGAGGGTGCTGCCGCCGCGAAGTCGGTCCGAGCCCCCGGCGATCTCGTCGAGCACCTCCTTGATCGCCACCAGGTCGTAGCCGGGGTGTTCGAGGAAGCGGATGTCCTCGGCGGCCATCATGGCTTCGCCCACCCGCCGGGCCTCGGGCCACGGGGTCCACAGGGGTCGACCGGGGCCGGTGCGCTTGATCGTCGGCTGCCCGTCGGGCCCCATGGCCTTCCAGGTCACCGCACCGCTCCGCAGCGCGTCGATGTCGCCGAGGACCCCCTGGCAGGTGAGGTCCTCGGCCCGGGGCCACGCCTCCCAGCGGAGGGGGGGACCCGACACGTCGACGCTGAGGCCGACCGTGCCGCGGCAGGTGGCCCGATCCCCCTCCGGCACGTAGCGACCGAACAGGTCGATCACCGCGTCGAGGGGGACCGCGTCGGCGGAGACGTGCAGGTCGGCTCGACGGGAGCGCAGGTCGACGTGGCCGGTGACGACGGCCTCGACGTCGCCCAGTCGGAGGGCGAGGTCCACGGTGCCGTCGTCGAGGCGGTGGTCCAGCGTCACCCGCAGCGGGTGGGGCGGGAGCGGTCCGTTGGCCAGCAGGGGGTGGGAGAGGACGGCGTCCTGGGCTCGGAAGTCGGCGTGGAGGTCGTCCCCGGCCCACCGCAGGTCCAGCCGGCCTTGCGCCCGCAGCGGGCCCAGGTCGACCGCCCGGTCCAGGCTGGCCTGCCAGGCTCCGTCGCGACGCTCGATCCGCACCCCGTCCCCGGACAGCGCGACGGTCGGGCGGAGGGGGCCGGCCAGGCCGTCGACCAGCACCCGTTGTCCCCATCGCACCGCGAGATCCTCCACCTCCACGCGCACGGAGCGAGGGATTGCCGCGGGCCGCTCCCCGTCGGCGGTCGGCCTCGGGGAGTCGGAGGCGCCCAGCCGGGCGACGTCCAGGGCGGCGACGTCCAGGGTGGCGACGTCGACATCCACGCCCACCAGGGTGATGGTCGGGCGAGGCAACAGCCGGCCCACGACCCGGTCGGCGTGGACGCCGTCGCCCTCGACCTCGATCCAGGTGACGGCGGCGCCGGAGACGCGGCGGCCCTGCCAGTGGAGGCCACGCCGTGCCAGGGCGGCCTCGGCCCGGTGCAGCGCCCACAGCCCCCCGCCGGCGACCGCGCCGGCCCCGAGCACGACCAGCGCCGCAGCGATGCCCGGACCGCGCCGCACCCGCTCAGTGCACCACGAGGGTGTGGGTCGGGCAGCGCTCGACGAGGTCCTCGGCGACGCTGCCGAGCACCAGCCGGGCCAGTCCCCGGCGACCCGAGGAGCCGATCACGACGAGGTCGGCGTGGCGGGCGGCCTCGATGACCCCGGCGGAGACGCTCTCGGCCAGGACCACCTGTCGCGACTCGCGCAGGTCACCCCGCCGCGGCGGGGGGAGGGCGGCGAGGAGCCCGTCGACCCGGGCGTCGAGGTTGCGGGCCACGACCCGGCGGTCCTCGGGCACGAATCCCGACGACAGGGCGACCGCCAGGAACAGCAGCTCGGCGTGGGCGAGGAGCGCCAGGGTGGTGCCGACCCGGACGCCGCTGGCGCTGGCCCGGGCCGTGGAGCTGTCGGTGGGGTCCACCGGGCAAAGGATCCGCCGGGGAGCGGCGAAGGGGCGGTTGTGGACCACCAGCACCGGGCAGCGCAGCTCCCGCACCAGGCGGCGGGCGGTGCTGCCGAGCAGCACCTTGTCGAGGCCCGAGACGCCGGTCCGCCCGCAGACGACCAGGTCGACGGTCTCGGTGCGGGCGAGCTCGCGGGCGATTTCCTCGGGTTGGCCCTCGGCGACCACCGCCCGGGAGGCGATGCCGACGCTCTCCAGGTCGCCGGCGAGCGCCGCGAGGTGGGCGTCGGCGTCGGCCCGGCGACTTGCCCGGCGGCCCCGATCCTCGTGGCTGTCGGCGCCCATGGCGTGGGCGACGATGACCTCGGCCGGTTCGCCACCGGTCGACGTCGCCAGGGTGGCGAACCACCGCACGGCGTCGTGGCAGGCGGCGGCGTGGCTCGACAGGTCGGTCAACCACAGGATCCGCTCGGGCGGTCCGACTTCGAGGGTGGTGGGCGTCCGGGCGGAGGACGAGCGGGGTGCCACGGTCATGCTCCTGGAGGGTGATCGGCCACCCGCCTATCGTCATCGACGCCGCGCAGGTGCCGGATCTCGGCGCCGGGACCGGGGATCCAGGCGCCGGGCTGGTCCAGCACCTGCTCCAGGGCGGTCGAGGCGCGGCGGATGACCTGGTGGAGGGGGGCGTCCTCGGACACCGGCGGGGCCACCGCCTGGCGCCACGCCGCGATGATCCGGGCACCGGTGAGCGATTGGGGAGGCTGGGCCGGGAGGTAGCGCTTGTCCTCGCTCTGCATGAGCAACCCCGTGTCCTCCAGCACGTCGAGGGCGGCCCGGACGTGGCGGGGGTCTGCTCCGCTCTCCTGCACCAGCCGGTCCACGCTGATCGGGCCGAGCCCGTCGAGCCAGTGGCGGGCGATCATCCCCATCAGGCCCAGGGCGAACAGCGCGTCGGGGTGGCGATGCCGGTCGAAGGGATCGGTCACCGCCCGTCGCTGTGCCCCGATGAGCACCTCGTAGTGCTCCACCAGCCAGGCCAGCTCGACGCCGACCAGCACCACGAGCCACAGGACATAGAGCCACAGCAGGAAGACGGGGAGGAAGGCCAGGGAGCCGTAGATCCCCGCGAGGCTGTCGCGGGTGCCCATGATGTCGGTGTAGGTGCCGAAGCCGGCCTTGGCGAGCTCGAAGGCCAGCGCGCTGAACACGCCGCCGACCAGGCTGGCCTTCCAGCTCACATCCCGACATGGAAGCAGGCGGATCGCCCCCACGAGGGCGGTCGCCGTCAGCATGACCGGCAGGACCCGACCGAACAGGTTGACCTGCCCGGGCAGCATCGCGGTGGCGACGAAGCCGGCGGCGATGAAGGTGGGGGCCAGCGTGATGCCGGCGTAGAACAAGGTGATCCGCAGCAGGAAGGAGCGCTTCAGCCGGGTCTGGAAGATGTCGTTGTAGGCCTGCTCGGCGTTGAAGTAGAGCTGGGCGCCGACCAGCATGACCGTGGCGACCCCGACGATGCCGAGCGCGCTGAGGTTTGCCCCCGCCAGCAGGGTGTCGAGGGCGTCGCCGACGTCCTCGATGCTGTCGGCGAGCACGGTGTGGTACAGCAGCCGGCGCACGGCGTCCCGGGTCCCCTCGGTCAGACCCAGCGACCCCGTCAGGGTGAAGCCGAGCAGGAGGATGGGCACGATGGCCACGGCGGTCCAGTAGGCCAGGGTCGCGGCGCGTACCGGCAGGCGGTCGCGGCGGGCCTCCCGGACGGTGACCACCACGACGTGCATCAGCTCGAGGAGTCCCCGCCACAAGGGATGGTCGGCCGGTCGGGAGCCCCGAGCCAGCTCGCGGTAGAGGCGCTCGAGCCAGGCGAACATGGTCGCAGCGTACCAGGGGAGCCGCGGTCTCGCGGCGGGATAGGGGGCTGCCCATGATTCGAGTCACCAGCGAGATCGGGCGCCTGCGGCGCGTGGTGGTCCAGCCGCCGGGGATCGCCCACGAGCGCATGCTGCCTCGGCACATCGACCCGACCAGCCCCGACTACCTGCTGTTCGACGACCTGATCCACGTCCCCACTGCGCGGGACGAGCACGCCCAGCTCCAGGCCGTCCTGGGGGTGGTGGCCGAGGTCGTCGAGTTCGAGGACCTGCTGCGGGAGGCGCTCGAAGAGCCCGAGGTTCGGGCCGACGTCATCGAACAGATCGGAATCCACTACGACCTCCACGGCTCGCAGCGGGCCGTCCTGGAGTCCCTGGACGCCGCCGAGCTGGCGCCGACCCTGATCGTGGGGACCGTCGGCGGCGGTCTGGATGCCGTCGAGCTGTTCCCGCCGATCCCCAACCTCATCTTCACCCGGGACCTCGCGGCGGTGCTCGGGGACCTGGTGGTCGTCGGCAACGCCCGCAAGCCGGCCCGGTGGCGGGAGGCGGTGCTGGCCTGGGCGGTGGCCGATCACCACCCGCTGTTCGCTGGAAACGAGGTCGCGGCGATCAGCCGGTGGATCCGGATGCGCGGCGGCTCGGCGCCCCTGACGGTGGAGGGGGGCGACGTCCTCTGCCTGTCGGACAGCGTCGCGCTGGTGGGGGCCAGCGAGCGGACGAGCTGGTCGATGATCCTCCAGCTCGCCCGCGAGCTGTTCGATCACGGCTTCTCCTCGGTCCTGGTGGTCGAGATGCCCAAGCAGCGCAGCTCGATGCACCTCGACACGGTGTTCACGGTGCTGGACCACCGGACATGCGCGGTCTTTCCCAACATCCTGGAGACCGGCGGGCCCGAGGAGGTGGAGGTGGTGCACCTCCGGCGGGCGGCGTCGGGGGTGGAGGTGGAGGAGTTCGACGGGGACCTGCTGCAGGCGCTGGCGTCGGTGGGCTTCTCGATGGAGCCGGTGCTCTGTGGCGGTGGACACCCGGTCCACGCCGTGCGCGAGCAGTGGACCGACGGGGCCAACTACGTCGCCCTCGCTCCGGGGGTGGTCGTGGGCTACGCCCGAAACGAGCACACGGCGGCGGCCATGGTCGGGGTCGGCTTCGAGGTGCTGTCGGTCCGCGAGTTCCTCGACCTGCTCCGGCGCGACTTCCACGACGACCCCGACGCGCTGCTGGCCAGCGGGCGCCGCTACGCGGTCCACATCGTCGGGCACGAGCTGTCCCGCGGGCGGGGCGGGCCGCGATGCCTCACGCTGCCCCTGCTGCGCGACCCGCCCGGGGAGGGAATGCCATGAGCATGGACGACCGGCGCCCCGGCCCGGGGGGGCTGACCCACCTCGACGCCGATGGCAGGCCCCGCATGGTCGACGTCGGCGCCAAGGCCGACACCGATCGCCTCGCCCGGGCGGAGGGCTTCGTGGTCCTGTCCGAGGAGGCCTGGCGGCTGGTGGCCGAGGGCCGCGCCCACAAGGGGGACGTCCTGGCCATCGCCCGCCTGGCCGGGATCCAGGCGGCCAAGCGGACCGCCGACCTCATCCCCCTCTGCCACCCGCTGCCCCTCGACGGCGTCCAGGTCGACGCCGAGGCCCTCCCGGCGGACGCCGACGGTCCGTGGCGGGTTCGGGTCGAGGCCCGGGTCCACACCCGGTGGCGGACCGGCGTGGAGATGGAGGCGCTCACCTCGGTGACTGCCGCCTGCCTGACGGTCTACGACATGGTCAAGGCCGTCGATCGCGGCATGCGCATCGAGGGGATCCGGCTGCTGGAGAAGCGCGGCGGACGCTCGGGGCACTACGTCGCGCCGCGGTGAGCCTCGCCGGCCCCTTGTGGGCGGCGCAAGCGCCGCCTCCTCCTCGCCGACGGCATGGCCTCCTCCTCGCCGAAGGCACGGCCGCCGACGCCGTTGACCATTGCCCGGGGACGGGACTACAGTGTTCGCCGGTACGAACGCCTTGGAGGGACTCGTGCATCCTCGCGCCACCATCATCAGCCTCGCCACCCTTGCCCTCGGGGCGTGTGGCAGCGACACGCAGTTCATCCCCGACAACGAGACCCACAGGGTGATCTCGCCGGGCGAGATCGCCGGCCGCGTCTGCGACCCGTCCGGCAAGACCTGGCTGCAGGACGCCCAGGTCTACACCCACATCAAGGCCGGCGAGACCATCATCGACACCGAGATCGTCTACACCGATCGCGACGGCCGCTTCCTGCTGGAGGACCTGCCCGGCGAGCAGGAGTACGACCTCTACATGCAGTACGGCAACAGCCGGCTCCTCGAACAGGAGCAATACGGCATCTGGGTCGGAGATGGCGAGCGGGTGGAGATCCCCGAGCCCGACTGCTTCGACCCGCTGCAGATCGACGTGGCCATCATCAGCGGCAGCTACGACAGCTTCGAGCTGGTGCTGACCAACATGGGCTTCGCCAACTACATCGAGGTGGAGGGCGCCAGCACCGCCGAGCTCCAGGGCTTCCTCTCCGACCTCGACAACCTGCGGTCCTTCGACATCATCTTCTTCAACGGCGGCCACGTCGAGGAGGACGTGATCTACCCCAAGCCCTCCGACGACGAGGGGGACATCGGCCTGGGCGACGGCGGGGCCGAGGACACGGGCGAGATCCCGATCACCGACACCATCATGCAGAACCTGCGCGACTACGTCAGCGAGGGCGGCTCGATCTACGCCAGCGACTGGTCCTACGATGTCGTCGAGCAGGGCTGGCCGGATCGCATCGACTTCGTGGGTGACGACACGGTGCCCGACGCGGCACAGCTCGGCGAGTACGATCTCGTCAACGCCGCCGTGGCCGACAACATGCTCGCTGACTGGCTGGACACCGACTACATCGAGATCGAGTACGACCTTCCGGTGTGGGCGCCCATCGTGACGGTCTCGGACTCGGTGTCGGTCCACCTGGTGGGCAACGTCGCCTACCGGCAGGGGCAGGCCACCTACAACCTGACGAACTCGCCGCTCCTGGTGAGCTTCACCAGCGGGGACGGCAAGGTGGTCTACAGCACCTTCCGCGTGGCCAAGAACGCCAGCAGCGAGGTCCTGCAGACGCTGCAGTACATGATGTACAACCTGTAGTCGCGCCCCCTCGGGGGGCAGATGAACACCGGGCGGCCCTGGGGCCGCCCGTCTGGTTGCAGTGCTGTCAGCTCCGGCTTCGTTCAGGCGAGGTTCGTTGCCAGGACCATGTCGCGGGCGCGACGGGAGCCGGGGAACGGCATCGGCGATGCCGTGGGCGCGGCTGCTGGATCAGTCCCGCCTCGCGCTCCCGAAGATCCGGAGGTTGGTGGAGTGGTCCGTACTCTGCACTGCACCCCCTTGTCTGCGGGGAATGCCCCCTGGCCGGGGGCTCAACGTCAAGTTGATCGCGAACGCCGCCGTCGACAAGGGGGGGACCGTCACCCGTTGTCACCCGGGGTCAGGCACCGGCCTCGGCCAGCGCCACCTCGGCGGCATGGAGGCCGGCAGCGGCGGTGATCCCGGCGGGGTGACAGCCCGATGATCCCAGGAACAGCCCCCGGATCCCGGTGGCGTGTCCCGACAGCCGGCGGCTGGGGCGCAGGGCGTGGAACTGGTCCAGGGCCAGCTCGCCGTGGAACAGGTGGCCGCCCTCCAGCCCGAATTCGGCCTCGAGATCGGCGGGGGTGGACACGGCGGCGCCCACGACCCGGTCCCGCAGGCCGGGGGCGACCGTCTCCAGGGTGGTGAGCACGACGTCGTGGAGTGCGGCCCGGGCCTCGGGCGTCCAGCCGCCGGCGAGGTCGTGGGCGCACCCGGTGGCCAGGATGGAGACCACCTCCCCGCCGTGCGGCGCCAGTTCGGGGTGGGCGACGGTGGGGACCCGGACATCGAGGACCGGGGCTCGCGGCAGCCGTCGATGGCGGGCGTCGTCGAAGGCCCGCTCGAGGTCGTCGGGGTGAGCCCCCACCCGGAACCGCTCGATCCGCTCGCCCTCGTGGTGGGCCAGCCGCAGGGGGCCATCCAGGGCGAGATCGATGCGGGCGACGATCCCGCGTGTCCGCACGGTGCGGACCGCATCCACGAGGTCCGCCGGGACCTGGCGGGGATCGACCAGGTCGAGGAGGGTGTGCCGCGGCCCCACCGCCGACACGACCAGGCTCGCGTCCAGGGCGTCGCCGCCGTCGAGCACCACGCCGGTGACGGCGCCCCGCACGACCCGGATCCGGCGGACCCTGGCCCCGGTCCGGATGGTGACGCCCGACGATTCCGCCGCCTCGGCCAGCACCCGCACCAGTCCGGCCGGACCCCCGACGACGGCATCGCCGGCCATGGCCTCGCGGAGGAGCAGGGCGGTGGCGCCGGTCGGGGATCGGGGTCCCATCCAGGTGCCGAGGAGCGCACCGCCGGCCAACCCGGCCCGGACCCGCGGATCGGGGAAGTGCTCGACGAGCCAGTCCTCCACGCTCAGGGCGACGATTCGCAGCAACTCCCGCATGGCCGACCGGCCCAGCCGCCGGATGGCGAGCGCCTCCCGCAGCAGGGGAAGCATCGGCCCGTCGACGCTCAGCCGGGGCGGGGGGCCCTCCCACAGGTCCCGCAACGCGGGCATCAGCTCGTCGAGCAGCCGCTGGTAGCCGTCGTGTCCGGCATTGCCGGGGCCCAGCACGATCCCCGGGCCGT
>RFKJ01000066.1 GCA_003694325.1 Deltaproteobacteria bacterium | reverse complement strand
GCATTGCTGTGGTTCGTCCACGCCGACAGCCGGCTGGACCGGGACGCCGGCGCCGCCATCCGGCGGGCCGCCGCCGAGGGTGCCCGGTGGGGATGCATGTCGGTATCCATCGACAGCCGGGACCCCCGCCTGTGGCTGGTCGCCGGGGCCATGAATCTCCGCGCCCGCCTCACCGGCGCCTGCAGCGGTGACATGGGGATCTGGGCGACGCGGGCGCTCTACGAGGAGGTGGGGGGCTTTGCACCCCTGGCCGCCTTCGAGGACCTGGTGTTCGCCGATCGAGCCCGCCGCATCGCCTCCTGCCGGGTGCTGCCGGTGCCGATCGTCACCAGCGCCCGCCGGTGGGAGCAGGCGGGAACCGGGCGGACCATCGCCTGGATGTGGGCGCTGCGCCTGGCCTACCGCGTCGGCGTGCCGCCGGCCCGCCTGGCCCGGCTGTACCGGCCCGACCACCGCTGAGGGCCCGGGCGCCCCCCGCTCCATCGGTCAACGGGCCGCCTCCTCCAGGTCGTCGATCAGGGCGCCGCGGGTGGCCCGGGGAAGCTCGATCTGGGCCTGGTACACCGGGTGGTCGACCACCAGCCGGGCCCCCCGCCGCATGTCCATGAACCCGTCGCGCGCCTCGTCGCTCAGCGCGAAGCGGAGGAACTGCACCGAGGAGATCCGCTCCGGGTTGAACTGCTGGTCGTCGAAGCGGGCGTAGACCGGCGCCACCCCGTCGATGTCGAGGAACACGTGTTCGTGGAGCCCGACCAGGCGGCGCAGCTCGGCGTCGCGGACCTCGGGATCGACGTACTCGATGAGCAGCGTGGCGCTGAGGCTGTCGGGCCCCGGCAGCAGCGCGTTGTAGGTGGCCAGCTCGTGGTCGATGGCGTCGCCCTCGATGCCCTCCACCCGACACATCTCGTGGATCTGCCAGAGGATCGTGGTGCGGTTCTCGAACAGGAAGGTGAAGTGCTCCCCGAGCGGGACCCGGCGGACCGCCTTGGCGGCGATGACCTCGGCCTGGTGCTGGGGGCGGACGGCCTCGAAGGCCTTGCGATCGAGAATGTCGGCACGGGTGAGAGGGGCCATGGCGCCTCCGGTGGGAAACGGTGGGGGGGAACGAGCGGGCCAGGGGGAAGGAGCGGGTCAGCCGGCCTGGCCGCCGCCGGTGGGGGGCTCGCCGGCGACTGCAGCGTCTCCGTCGCCACCGGCGTCTCCGGCGCCACCGGCGGTCGCGGCGCGGCGGGCCGCCAGCCCTTCCCCGCCGTAGGCCTCCCACAGGATCTCGATGGGGTGTTGCACCGGCTTGCCGGTGTTCTCCTCGATCTGCAGCTTGGCGATGAGGCAGTCCGACGACAGCCGGGCGTCGGCGTCGGTGGTCATCTGGTCCAGCATGGGCTTCGCCCACTTCTTGGACAGCTCGTAGTACTCCTTCTTCATGCCCCAGGTGCCGTCCATGCAGGAGCACTTGTCGACCAGCCGGACCCGGGCGCCGGGGAGCTTCTTGAGGATGTCCCGGCTGCGGAACCCGATGCGCTGGACCTTGAGATGGCAGGGGACGTGGTAGGCGATGGGGCCGACCTCGGTGGTGAAGTCCTGCCGGAGCTGCTTGTCCTTGCGCAGGGCGTAGAGGTACTCCATCAGGTCGTAGGTGTGCTCGGCGACGGCGCGGGCCTGTCCGGGGGCCGGGCGGTCGTCTCCGAGGTACTCGGCCCACTCCTTCTTCATCATGAACGAGCAGGTCGGTCCGGGGCAGACGATGTCGCAGCCGGCTTCCACGTAGGGGGCCAGGATCTCGACGTTGTGGGCCGCCTGGCGCGTCGCCCGGTCGACGTCGCCCCCGTCCAGCGCCGGCATCCCGCAGCACTGGAACTCGGGGGCGTAGACGGTCACGCCGTTGTGCTCGAGGACCTCCACCGCGGCCCGGCCGACCTGGGGTTCGTTCCACTGCACGCTGCAGGTGTAGAACAGCACCACCTTGCGGCCGGTCACCTGGTCGGGCGGCGGCGGCGCGGGGCGCCGGGCGTACCACTTGCGGAAGGTCTGCGAGGCGAAGGTCGGCAGCTTGCGGTCGCGGTGGATCCCCACGGTGGCCTGCATCAGGCTGCGGTTGAGGCGGACCCGGGTGCCGGCGTTGGCGATGAGCGGCATCGCGGTGCCCAGGCGGCCGACGAGGTCGGGGTCACCCAGCACCCGGTCCTGGAGCCGGACGCCGTGCTCCCGGGCGTCCACGGCCTTGTGGCGCAGCATCAGCCGGGGGAAGTCGACGGCGAACTCGTGCGGGGGCGTGTAGGGACAGATGGGGTCGCAGAGCTTGCACTGGTAGCAGAGGTCGACGACCTTCTGGGTGACCGAGGCCGGCAGGCGGGCCAGGGCGTCCCGCTGCCCCATGATGTCGGCCCGCGGGGGGGCGGCGTGGAGGTGGCCGGTGGCGGCGGCGTGGTTGCCGTGGGCGTCCACCTCGACCCCGGTCGACTCGGGCGGCGCCGGGTCGTCGACGTCGAGGGCGTCGACGGCGTCGAACAGGGCCGGGAAGCTGGGGCAGAGGTTGAAGCACAGCCGGCAGCCGTTGCAGATGTCGAAGACACGCTTCTCTTCGGCGGTCAGCGCGTCGCGATCCCAGTAGATGGGGTCTCGGGGG
>RFKJ01000797.1 GCA_003694325.1 Deltaproteobacteria bacterium | reverse complement strand
TACCTGCTGCGCGGCAGCGACACCCTGCACCGGCACACCGGCCGGATCTCCCTCGAGGTCGCCGACGCCCGGTTCGAGGGCAGCCAGCCGGGTGCCGCCGCCGGCCAGGCGATCGCCAGCGGGGGTGACTTCGACGACGACGGCCACCCCGACATCCTGATCGGCGCCCCCGGCGACACCGCGCCCCCCTCGGAAGGCGACGCCTCGGGCTCGGTGTACATCGTCTACGGGGACGGCGACGCCGGGAGCGGCGTGGGCACGGTGGACCTCGCCCCCGGTGCCATCCGCATCCTGGCCGCCCCCGGGGTGCAGCAGTTCGGCACCAGCCTGGGCATTGCCCACGGCGACGGCGCGACCCGCCTCGACAGCTTCTTCGTGGGCGCCCCCGGGGGCCTCGCCCCGGCGGTCTACTTCTTCCGGAGCCTGTCCTACTGACCGCCGTCGCCCACGACCACCGACTCGGTGTAGACCGCCAGCCCCCCATCCCGATCGTCGAAGACGACCCAGACCTGCCCGGTGGCGTCGTGGTCCGGCGCCTCCAGCCACAGGCGCACCTCGTCGTCCTCCGCCTTCACCTTGCGGTCGGTGAACGCGCCGACGGTGGTGAACGGAAAGGCGTAGACCGTCTCCATGTTGGGGTCGGTCACCCGGAAGGCGAGGTCCATCTCGCCGCCGACCGTCACCTGCAGCGGCGGATCGAGGGCCTCGGTGAACCGGGCCTCGTAGACCGGGTTGCGGTTCTCGACCGCGTCGGCGGGCCCCCGCACCACGTACTCCCGAGTGGACAGGGCGACCCCCGACATGGGCAGGTCCACCAGCCAGCGGTCGGGATGGGCCAGGTCGTCGGCGAGCGGGAGGTCGGGACCGGGCGCATCCATCGCCACCCGCGCCTGGTCGATGATCGGGCAGAGCCCCACCTCGCAAGCCAGGGCGAACAGCCGGGTCGAGCCGCTCCGGCCGTCGGCCGGCAGCAACTCCGACAGGTCGGCCGGCACGGTCCGCAGGGTCGTGAACTCCCCGTCGCGCACCGCGCCGACGGTGACCCACTCCTCGACCTCCTCGACGAAGGCGGCCTCGCCGCAGGCGTCATCGACCGGGGTGCAGGTCCAGAACATCGCCTCCAGCTCGGCGCCGTGCGGGTTGGCCACGTAGACCCGGACCGTCACCCGGTCGCCCGGCGCCGCCTCCGCGGGGTCGGTGACCACGGTCACCACGTGGACGTCGTCGAGGTGGGTGACCTCGAAGCCCCGGGCACCACATCCCGGCGCGGCCAGGGCCACCAGCGCCCCCGCGGTGGGCAGCCATCGCGTCCCGACGCTCACCAGGCCGCCTCCAGGCCCCAGGTCGGCAGGACCGGCAGACCGTACACCGGGATCGTCTCCGAGTAGTCGGGCGCGAAGTTCAACAGCTCGACGTTGCGATGATTCGTGGCGTTCTGCACGTCGAGGTAGGCGCGCAGTTCGACGTGGCGGAGGCGCCAGGTCTTGTCCACCCGCAGGTCGAGCGCCCACCAGGGGGGCATGCGCTCGGTGCGCGCCGGGTCGAATACCGGCAGCCACGCCTGTTCGTCGAGGTCGTAGATGCGGTTGGCCACCGGGGTGTAGGGGTTGCCGGAGGTGAACCGGAACCGCCCACCGACCCGCCACCCGGCCGCCAGCAGGTGACTGCCCATCGCGGTGAGGATCACCGGCTGATCGTACTCGAACAGGGTCGTCGGCTGCCCCGGGCGGTCGACCCGGGTGGACCGGGACAGGGTGGCGGCCAGGGACGCCGTGGTGCGGACCGACCGGTGGACCAACAGCAGCTCGAGGCCGTAGCTGCGACCGGTGCCGTCGTTGGCGTAGGGGCCGGTGTCGTAGGGGGCCATGGGCGGCGGCGCGAGCGTGAACTCGAAGCGATCGTCGTGCCCGACCACCAGGTCGGAGAGCCAGCTCGCGTAGACCGTGGCGTCGAGGTGCAGGTCGGCCCACAGCGGCCGCTCCACCCGCACCGCCGCCTGGATGGCCGACTCCGGGCCGAGCTGCCCCCCTTCCTCCTCGGCGGTCCGCAGCTCGCGCAGCAGCGGGAACTGGGAGGTGCGCCCCACGCTGGCGCCCACCACCGTGGAGCCGGCCACCACCCGCAGCCGCAGCCGTGGATCCACCGCCGACGCCGAGTACCGGTCGACGACCATGGCGTCCCCCCGGAGGCCGACGATGGCGTCGACCGGTCCGCGCCGGGCGATCAGCTCGGCGTAGGCGCCCGGGCGGAGCACGAGACCGCTCCCCGCCTCGTCGTCGGAGAAGGTCAGCAGCCCGCCGATGCCGTCGACCTGGTAGGCGAACCGCTCCCGGGCGCTCTCCAGGTCCAGCCCGAAGCGCCACCCGGCCAGGCCGCCGTCGGGCACCGCGCGGGTCAGCTCGACGCGCAGGTCCTCGCGCTCGACCGTCTCGTAGGCCTCCTCGTCCTGCAGGTACTCGGCCCGGGTCTCCTCCGGCCCGGCCATGAACAGCAGCTCGCTCTCCCAGCCGCGGCCGAGGACCTGGCGCCACCGCAACTGCCCCTTGACGAAGCCGATGCGGACGAGGGCCTCGCTGGTGCCGGTGGCGCTGTCGGGATCAGTCTCGGCGTAGGTGAACCGGTCGTCGCTGGCCAGCAGCATCGCCTGCACCGTGCTGCCGCGATCGGACCGGCGCAGCAGCCGCACCTGGCCGTCGGTGAACGCCGGCAGCCGCACGCTGTAGCGCGGGTCGGCGTCGACCACCGGGCCGAGCACGGCGTCGATGTACGACCGGCGCGCCGCCAGGGTCACCGATGCGTGGTCGCCGACGCGCTGCTCGTGAAACAGCGATGCCTGGAAGACGTCGAGGGAGGCGTGGCCGCGGGAGCGTTCGGGCAGGTGCTCAGCGGTGACGAGGTCCACCACCCCGCCGAGGTGCCGGCCGTGGCGCACCCCACAGGCGCCGGGAAGGAACTGCACCTCCTCCAGCAGGTCGCTGCTGAGGACCGTCGCCAGCCCTCCGAAGTGGAACACGATGGGGAGGGGGAGCCCGTCGAGGTAGAACCCCGTGGCGTCGGGCGGCGCGCCCCGCACCAGCAGCATCCCGGTGCCGAACGGCGTGCGGGCCACGCCCGGGGCGGTCTGCACCGCCCGCACGATGTCGCCGCCGGTGCCGGGCATGGTCCGGATCTCGCCGGCCTCCAGCCGGCGCGCGGTGACCTCGGGCGGCAGCCGGTAGCCGATGACCTCCAGCTCCTCGCCCACCGCCCCGACCAGCCAGGGCTTGTCGACCGTCAGCCACAGCTCGACGTCGACGGCCTCCCCGTCGGCGACCTCGACCGTCCACTCCTCGGTGCGGTAGCCGGGGGCCGTCGCCACCAGCCGCCAGGTCCCCGGGGCGAGGTCCCGCAGCTCGAACCGCCCGTCGGCGTCGGTGGTCGTCGAGCGGCCGGGAGGCGGCTCGGTGCCGTCGGGGGTGCGCACCGGCTCGGCCAGCACGGTCACCGCGTCGACGGGTCGCCGGGTGCCGGATTCCCGCAGGCGGCCGGTCACCACCGCCGTCGGCGCGGCGTCGAGGGTGAAGTGGCAGGCAACCCGGACGCGGGCCGGCAC
>RFKJ01000796.1 GCA_003694325.1 Deltaproteobacteria bacterium | reverse complement strand
TTCCCAGGCGGTGCGCCACCTCCCCCAGCGCGGGTGTGCCCGACGGCAGGGCGCAGGTGATGGTCTGGCGGACGAGGGCGGTGATGTCTTCGGGCCCGGCGTCGTTGACGAGACGCTGTACCTCGCGGTCGAGGATGGGCGCGAGGCCGCGGAGGCCGCGATTCGGCAGTTCGCGGTCCAGGTCTTCGGCGCGCAGGACGATGGCGCCACGCTCGACGTGGAAGTGGGGCGTGACTCCCAGAACACTGCGATAGGCCTCGGGTGGGGCGAGGGGAGGGCCCACGAGGGCAACCGTGGTCGGCTTCGCACCACACTGCCGCACCCGCGCGGTGAGGGCTGCGGCGCTGAAGTCGCGGACCTGGAGCGGGAAGGGACCCACGTGGCGGAGGTGGCCATGCCCCCGTACGTCTCGCTCGAACTCCAGACGGGTGAGCCCGGCGCTCAGCAGGGTGGACGCCGCGGCCGCCGCAGCCAGGCCCTGGCCCAGGGTCGGAGCGGAGGCGATGAGATAGTCGAACACACCCATCTCCCCGAACGGCACCGCCGCGCCGCATCGGAGCCCGAGGCCCGCGCGGCCCCACTGGGCCTGGGCGGCGGGCCAGAGGCGCGCGGCGTCGGCTACCGGGACCCGGGCGTCGGGGTGCTCCAGCACCGAGGCCGGGATGCCCGCCTCGCGGAGGATCTGCCCGACATCCAGGCCCAAGGCGCGAAAGCCATGGACGCAGGCCCGTACCACACCCGACCAGAGGCGATGTTGCCTGTCTTCCACGGTGCTCCTCCCGAATCTCGAGCCGACACTGTACCGGGTCGAAATCCCAGGAAGGACCGGGCCGGGCCGGGGGCGAGGATCGGGCGAAGGCTGGCCTGACCGGTCAGCGACCGGTGACGCCGATGCCGAATTCCCGCCACAAGGCGGGCATGATGGCCGCCAGCTCGGCGGGTGTTGCGGCGGTACTGCCGGTGCGCGCGAGGATATCCATCGCCTTCACCAGCATCTGCTCGAACCCGCCCGGCGTGTAGATGCAGAGCATGCGCAGCGGGGCCTCGTCATCGCCGTTCCGCCACACGAAGTCCTGGTGCGGCGCGAGGTGCGCCGCCTCGCCCGCGGTGACGTGTCGGTCCTCACCGTCGACCGTGAGCACGAGGGTCCCTTCGAGGACGACCCAGGTGCACGATTCGCGCGTGTGGTGGTGGGGCATGGGCGGGCCACGGAAGCCTCCAGGGGCGCGCAGCTCGACGATGGAGTGGGGGGCAGCGGTCTTGGACGACAGGAGGATGCGGCCCTCGACCGCGCCCACCTGCAGCGTTTCGTGGGAGGAGTGTGATTGCATGGAGACAGAGTAGCGCCACCCACCCTCCTGCCCCTTGCGCGGGGGTGCCATCTTGTTGGTTGTGTGCGCCAAGGATGCGAAGGCGCGGCTGTGGTCGCATTCTCGGTCATCCGCTCACCGGTTCGGCGGATGACGGTGATGGTCGGCGTCGGTGCCGCCTGTCCACCCTCCGGTCACGCCACCCGACGGTGCTGCATGTGCCGGTGGATGCCGGTGCCACCCGACCCCACCGCCATGGCCGGGCCCGTCACCTTCGGGTCCAGGACGTGATCCCCGATGCTGTCGGAGATGAACGAGCTTCTCGATGCGATGGTCGCCGGCCGGTCGTGGGGGGGCATCGACCGCGACTCCGAGGCCCGCGGGCTGCTCCCTCTAAAACCCCGGCGGATCCCGCATCCCCAAGGAGTGCGCAGCGCCTGACGCTGCCGGACACCGGCGGCCCCACCTGGAATCCCCAGGTCGGCGATGCCTGGATCGAGTGGACCCCGGCGGCCGCGACTCCCGCTCCCACGCTCCTGCAGGCCGATCCCCCCGTGGTCCGCCTGCGCCTGCCACCCTGGTCGGCGACGGCCGTGGTGCTGACGGGGGAGTAGCGCCGGCGCCCCCCCGCCGCGGCGGTCGGTACCCACGGCGCTCCGAATCCGGAACGGGAGGGTGCCGGGGGCGGTCCGGAGTCTCCGGGAGACGCGGCGTGGCCGGAGGCACCGGCGTCGTGCGCGGCACCGGGGGCGGCACCGTCACCGTCACCGTCAGCGGCACCGGGAGCGGCACCGTCCGGCACCGTCCGCGGCACCGACCGCAGTGCCGCCATGCCTCCCGGGGCTCGGGCTCCCGCCGCTGCCCGCCCGCCCGGGCGGAGGCTCAGCTCCCCGCGCCCTCGGCCCGCATCCCCCAGGCCATCAACGCGATCGTCCTTCGCAGGTCCTGCTCGAAGTCATAGCGGAAGGGGGCCAGCGCCGGGTCGGCCAGGACCTCGGCCACGACCGGGGCGGGGCGGGCGAGGGGCCAAGTCCCGACGATCACGGCCAGGACGTGGTGGAACAGCTCGGCGTGGGCGTCGATGGACAGCTCGGGCAGCACCCGGTGCATGGCCGGGGCCAGGCCGGCGAGGCGGTGGAGGCTGGCCAGCTTGAAGGCGCGGACGGTCGTGGCGTCGACATTGCGTTCGAGGACCGAGGGCAGGACGCTCAGCAGGTGGCACATGCGCGGTCGGCCGGCAGTGGCCTGCGACACCGACCGGGCCACGGCGTCCACCCGGTCCGCAAACGGACCGTCCGGACAAAGTCGGGAGAGGGCATGGCCGAGGTCGGCGCTCCAGCCGCCCACCTGGTCGTCCAGGATCGCCAGCAGCACCGCCTCGCGGCTCTCGAAGTAGCGGTAGAGGTTGGACTTGGCCATGCCCGCGCGGCGCGCCAGCTCGTTGAGGCTCCAGGCGCGGACATCGGGCTGCTCCCCGAGCAGGGACTTGGCCGCGGCGATGATCTGGGCCCGTCGCTCGGCCTTCTGTTCCGGGCGGCGGGCGCGTTGGTAGCGGCGACTCATGCCCCATGCATGACATGACGGTCGGTCGTTGACAAGAGACCAATGGTCTTTTATTAGGAGACCATCGGTCACTCAAAGGAGTCCCCCATGCCCAAGCCGCTGACCTGCGATCCCGCCCTGCTCGACCTCGATCTTCACGGCCGCCGCTACGTCATCACCGGTGCCAACAGCGGGATCGGCCTGGTGACGGCCCGCCAGCTCGCCGCCCAGGGGGCCGAGGTCGTCATGGCCTGCCGCCGGGTGGGCGAAGCCGAGGCCCGCATCGCCGAGATCCGGGCTGAGCTGCCCGACGCTCGCCTCGAGGCCCGGGAACTGGACCTCGGCAGCCTCGCATCGGTGCGCGTCTTCGCTGAGGGGCTCCTCGCCGATGGGGGCCGGCTCGACGGGCTCGTCAACAACGCCGGCGTGATGAACACCCCGCAGGGGAGGACGGCCGACGGCTTCGAGCTGCAGCTCGGCATCAACCACCTCGGCCACTTCCTGTTGACCGAGCTGCTCCGGCCGATGCTCCAGCGTTCCGCCCCGTCGCGCATCGTCAACCTGTCGAGCTGCTTCCACGACAAGGCCATGGGTCGCGAGGGGGACATCCACTTCGACGACCTGCACTACGACCGCCGCAGGTACGACGGCTGGGAGGCCTACGCCCAGTCCAAGCTGGCCAACCTGCTCCACGCCCGGGGGCTTGCCCGGCGCCTCGACGGCACGGGCGTCACCGCGGTCAGCGTCCACCCCGGCTGGGTGCGGACCAACCTCGCCCGCAACACGATGCCGATGTGGATGCAGGACTTCGTGCTCCGCCCGGTGTTTCGGGTGATGGGCATGATCGAGCCGTGGGAAGGCGCGCAGACGACCCTGCACTGCCTGCTGGCCGATGACGTCCCCCAGCACGCCGGCGCCTACTACAGCCAGACCGGGACCTACCGCGACAAGGCCGCCAACAAGGGCGGCTGGCCGCTGCGCTCCCCGAACCCCCGCGCCCACGACGACGCGCTGGTGGAGCGACTGTGGCAGGTCAGTGAACGGCTGGTGGGGCTGGCCGAGGAGGCGCCGGCTCGGTGACCGTCGCGGTGAGGTGCAGCGACTGCTCGTCGAACCGGACCGCGTCGCCCTCCTGAACCGGCAGGCGCGTACCCTGGGTGACCCGTGCCTCCTGGTCGGGGGCCACGGTGATCCGGGGAGATGCGACCTCCACCGGGGTCAGCCGGCCCTTCCGGTCCGGCCGGAGGTCGAAGATGGTCGTGGTCAGGGTGAAGTTGCCGGCGTCGTTCCGGTCGATCGCCAGGTCGACGAGGTGGCGTCGGCCCTCGGCGTCGAGGACCACGAGCTGGGGCGGGTCGACCTGCAGCACGTCCCGCAGGACCACTCGGGACGGTGGAGCGTCGTCGAACCCGATGGCCAGGTCGAGGTCGGCGGCCAGGACGGGCGACCCGGCCAGGGCGGTGAACAGGAGCATCGGGCCCTCCAAGGAGCATCGGGGGGGAGGCTCGCCGCCGGATGCGACGGGTCGCGGCGCGCCCGCCGAGCGGGATCCTACCATCGCCGACGCCCGGGCCGCGGCTGCCCGGGCGAGGAGAGGGGGCCGGGCCCGGAACGTCCCGGAGCGCGCCC
>RFKJ01000795.1 GCA_003694325.1 Deltaproteobacteria bacterium | reverse complement strand
CCGGACTGCTGCCCCGCATGCACTACCGGGAGCTGCCGCTGGACGACGCCATGTCGCACTGCTGGCTCGACTCCTACATCGACGCGCTGGACCCCTACCGGTCGTACTTCACCGCCGGAGACATCGCCTCGCTGCAGCGGTTCGACACCCAGCTGGACGACCTGACGACCCGCTTCATGCCGGACATCTCGCCCGCCTGGATCATCTACGACACCTGGCGACAGCGCTCCCACCAGCGGGTCGAGTGGACCCGGGCCGCCCTCGCCCACGACCCCGACCTCACCGACCACGAGACGATCGAGCTGGACCGCGAAGACGCGCCCTGGCCGGCCGACGAAGCGGCGCTCCAGGACCTCTGGCGGCGGGAGCTGGAGGACGACTGGCTGCGCCTGCTGCTCGCCGACGAACCGCCCGACGACGTCCGCGACCGGATCCGGGTCCGGATGGACCGGCTGGAGCGGAACACCGACGACTTCGAGCCCGATGACATCCTGGAGCTGTACCTGTCGTCGCTGGCCGGCTGCTACGACCCCCACACGGTCTACCTCAAGCCCTTCTCCGCCGAGGACTTCGCCATCGAGACCCAGGGCACCCTCGAAGGCATCGGGGCGTCCCTCCGGATCGAGGACGACATGGTGACGATCACCGAGGTCCTCCCCGGGGGACCGGCCCAGCTCTCCGGCGAGCTGAAGGCCGAGGACCGCATCGTCGCGGTGGCCGAGGGCACCGACGGAGAGTGGGTGGACGTCATCGGCATGCGCCTCGACCACGTCGTCCAGCTCATCCGGGGCCCCAAGGGCACGGTGGTGCGGCTGCAGATCCTGCCGGCCGACGCCGTCGACGGCTCGGATCGCAAGGTCGTCACCCTGGTCCGCGACCGGATCGACCTCGACCGGGTCGACCCCACCGTGGAGGTGCGCGAGGTGGCGGACCCCGACGGCGGGGTTCGCCGCATCGCCCACATCGAGGTGCCGGCGTTCGTGGGCGAGGCACACCCCGAGGACGGTGACCCCCGCCCGTCGACCACCCAGCAGGTGAACGCCCTCCTCCAGCAGCACGGCGACGTGGACGGCGTGCTCATCGACCTGCGGTCCAACGGGGGGGGCCTGCTGGACGAGGCCGTCAGCCTGACCGGGCTGTTCATCGATCGCGGCAACGTGGTGCGCATCCGGGACGGGCTGGGCCGCATCGAGCGTCTCGATGACGAACAACCGGGGGCGTCGTGGACCGGGCCCCTGGTCGTCCTGACCAGCCCCTACTCGGCCTCGGCCAGCGAAATCTTCGCCGGCGCGCTGCAGGATCACGGCCGCGCCCTGATCGTCGGCAGCACCACCACCTACGGCAAGGGCTCGGTGCAGACGGTGCTGCCCCTGGACGACAGCCTCGCCCGGATGATGCCCTCCACCCGGGGCCAGAACCTGGCCGGCGCCCTGAAGCTGACCTTCGCCCAGTACTACCTGCCCGGCGGGCGGTCCACCCAGTCCGAAGGCGTGCCCTCCGACATCGTCCTGCCCAGCCCGTTCGACGCCCGCGTGGAGCGGGACGGAGACCGGCCCCACGCCTTGCCCGCCGATGCCATCGAGCCCGTCCGGTTCAAGCCCGCGCACGACCTGGAGCCGCTGATCCCCGCGCTCCGGCAGCGGTCCATGGCGCGGGTCCAGGCCGACCCGCGCTTTGCAGCCATGGTGGAGTGGGGCGAGGAGCTGAAGGCCATCGACGAAGCCAACCAGGCCGTCCTCAGCCTGGAGGAACGCAAGGCCGAGCTGGCCCGACGCAAGGCCCGCCGCGAGGAGATCGACGCGATCCTGGGCGAGGACGCCGACCCGGTCCTGGACGAGGCCCTGGCCATCAGCGCCGACCTCGCCGCCCGGTTGAAGCGGTAGGCCTGCCGAGCAGTCCGCCCTTCGCCGAGCCGCCCGGACCCGGGTGGCCCCCGGACACCAGCGAGCCTCAGGCCCGGCGCTCCACGCGGCGGCGCTCGGCGGCACGCCAGGCCCGGTGGACCCAGGCCACGACCTCCTGGGGATCCCGGGTCAGGCCCGCCCGGTCGACCCGGACCAGCAGGTGGGTCTCGACGGGCGTGCCGTCGTCGGGGGCCAGCCCCTCGCCCATGCGGTCGGCGAGGTCCTCGGCCCGGACGAAGGCCTCCAGCGCATAGCCCCCGCGTTCGGGGTCGTAGGTGACGGCCAGGCACAGCTCGCTGCCCTCGCCCGGGCCGCAGTCCACGAACAGGGGCGAGGCCATGCACCGGCCCTGCAACCCGTTCATGTGGACCACCCGGAAGGGCGGGTGCCAGCAGAGCTGGTGGGGGATCCCCCGGGCGGCCAGCCCCGCGCAGACCTGTTCCAGCGCCCGCTGGAGCTGCCGGGCCGGAAGCTGGTTCTCGTCCAGCTCGGACAGCGGTCGCCAGGCGTCGGCCCGGGGGTCGTAGAACTCCAGGCCCCCCACCGCCCGCTTGTAGTCGAAGGCCGGCACGCCGGGCACGATGTAGCCGGCGTAGTGGTAGTGGTAGCCGTGCTCGACGCCGTAGCGGATCTCCAGGAGCATGGTGGCGATGCCCAGGCCGTCCCGGGCGCAGTCCGGGTCGTAGACCCCCAGCACGCTCTCCAGGCTGCGGCGCCCCCGATCGAAGACGCTGAAGGCCACCAGCCGGCCGGCGACATCGCGGATCTCCACCTCCCAGGAGTCGAAGATGTCCCGCTCGCTTTCATCCTGGAGCACCTGCTCCAGCTCGTCGGAGCGGTCGCCGCCGACGTGCGCCCGGTAGCGACGGTAGAGCTCGGCGTGCTCCTCGGTCATGCGCCAGGGGTGGATCCGGACGGCGTACCGGCCCTCGATCCGGCGCAGGCGCCGCCGCAGGCTCTTGCGAAAGCGGTAGCCCCGCAGCGGCAGGCGGGTCCACACCGCGGTGTGCAGCCCACGGCGCCCGAGCAGGTAGCGACAGGTGAACACCGCCTGGCGCATGCGGTACCAGCCCTGGGCCAGCAGGTCGTCCAGCAGGTCCGGGGGCAGGGTCTCGGGATGGACGAGTTGGAAGGTCATCGCACCCGCCAGCGTACATGGCGAGCCCCCTCCTCGTCAGCCGTGCAGGCGCGGCTCGGCGAAGGGCTCGGCGAGACAGCGGGCCTCGTGCTCGGCCAGGACCGCCAGCCGGGTGTCGGTGACATCCCCCCCGAAACGCCGGCGCGCGAGGTCGACGTAGGTGGTGAAGTGGCGCGCCTCGTCCGCCAGCAGGGCCCGGTAGGCGGCCGCCAGCTCCGGGTCGGGCAGGGCGTCGGCGAGCAGGCGCATCCGCTCGCAGGAACGCGCCTCGATGAGGGCACAGACCAGCAGCGTGTCCAGGAGGCGGTGGGGCTCGGGCTTGCGAACCGCCGCGTGCAGGCGGGCGGCGTAGGGGGCCGGTCGCAGCCGCCGCAGGGCGATGCCCCGCGCCGACAGCCACGACAGCACCCGCTCGAAGTGCTCCAGCTCCTCCCGGGCCAGCGCCGACAGCGTGCCGACGAGGTCGGGTTGATCGACGTAGCGGAAGATCAGGTTCAGCGCGGTGCTGGCTGCCTTCTTTTCACAATGGGCGTGGTCGATCAGGATCTCTTCCGTGTATAGAAGCGCGTGCGGCAACCACCCGGGTCGGGTCGGCGCAGCCAGATGCAGCATGGGTCCTCCACAGCAAGTCAGCGCGACGCCAGGGTGTCGCACGGCTGCTCCTACCCCCTTCTGGTCGGCCAGGATCCGGGTACAGCCCTGCACCCAGGAGCCTCCATGTCGATCTTCCGCCGCCTGTTCGCCAGCCGGCCCTCCGGCCCGCCCGAAGATCCGCAGGACCTGGCCCGACGGCTGGGAGTGCCGGCGCCCGATCGGCGCCGGAAGCTGGTCCTCTACAAGTTCGACAGTTGCCCCTACTGCCGGCGGGTCCTCCGCACCCTCGACGAGCTGGCGGTCGAGGTGGATCTGCGCGACACCCTGCAGGATCGCCACCACGGCACTGCGCTGTTCGAGCTGACCGGCCGCACCCAGGTGCCCTGCCTGGTCATCGACGGCACGCCGCTGTTCGAGAGCAGCGACATCGTCGACTGGCTGCGCAGCTACGCGGCCCACGCCCGGGCCGCCTGAAACGGCACCGCGACGTCACGGGCGGATCCGGTCCGCCCGCGGTATTGCGCCGGCGGCACCGGGGTCTCCCCGACACGAGCCTGCCGACACGAGCCTCCAGCAACCGGAGTCGCGATGCCCTCCCCCCTCCTCCTCGTCCTGGGCCTGGCGGCCTGCTTCCTCGGCGATTCCTCCGATGACCGCGACGACGGGGACGGCGCCGGCCACGGCGGCGGCTGGGACCT
>RFKJ01000794.1 GCA_003694325.1 Deltaproteobacteria bacterium | reverse complement strand
TCGGCGAGCTGACGATCGTCGTCCCGGCGGCCCGCTGTCGCCACCTCGGCGGCGGCAGCCTCGACCGGCGGAGCCGGCGGGCCCAGCGCCACGCGGTCTCGGGCCACCTCCGGGTGGTGGGCGGGGGCTGGCGGACGCCGGTGGTGCTGGGGCTCGCGGTGGGCCAGGTCCTCCGCGAAGGCGGGGGCGTCGACCGGTTGCAGGGTGTCGCGGAGGGCTGGGCGGATTGGAGGCGGCGTGGACTTCGATGCCCGGATCGGTGCGTCCTCGACGTCCGGACCCGCTCCCCCCTCCGACCGTGATCGGGGGTGTGGGTGGGAACCGGTGTCGCCGCCCGGTGCGCCCCACGCTACGTAGACCCCCGATTCCCGCCGTCGCCGCCGGATCGGCGTGATCGGCTCCGGATCCGGCGGGGCCGCGCCGGAAGTCCCCTCCAGGAAGTCGTACCGTGACGATGCAGACCGCCCAGGACATCCTCGACCCGAATCCCCTCACCGTCTCACCCGACACCCGGGTGGACGACCTGGCCCGGAAGCTGCTGGAAGCAGGGCGGGAGGGGGCGTGCGTGGTCGACGATGCCGGTCGGCTGATCGGCGTGGTGACCGCCATGGACCTCGTCTACAAGGAGAAGCGCCTGCACCTGCCGACGCTGTTCACCTTCATGGACGCCGTGATCCCGTTGGGGTGGAAGCGGGCGGAACGGGAGCTGGAGAAGATCGCCGGCATCACCGTCGGCCAGATCATGACCCGGGACGTGGTGACCGTCGGGCCGGGAGCGGGATTGGACGAGATCGCCACCCTGATGGTGGACAAGCACCTCACGATGCTTCCGGTGGTGGATGGAGACCGCCTGCTGGGCGTGGTCGACAAGCGCGCGGTTCTGGCGGCCGCATTTGCCTCCTCGGAAACGAACTGATCCCGTAGACCCGTGCCTGCGAGGTGGTGGATGGCGCCGATGCCCATCGGTCTTCTCCTTCCCGCTGCGTGGCTGCTCCTGGGGGGCTGTCGCGAGGAGGCCCCTGGAGACCTCGTCGAGCAGGTGATCTCCCTGGTCGACGAGCGGGCCCGGCAGTCCGACCTGCGGTTCGGGATGGCGCGGAACGTGCTGCCCGAGGGCATAAAGGGTCCGGCGGGGGACGACGTGGCCCTGCCCGAGGAGCGGGATCTCGCCGACGTGGCCTGCGCGGAGCTTTCGGGGGCCGGACTGTCCATGATCCCGTCGCGATTCGACCACACCTCGGTGTGCTTCTACCGGGACGAGGTCTACGTTCGCGGGGCCACCATGGATCGGACCGGCAACACGGCGCGCAGCGAGTGTTCGGCCCTGATCGAGGGCATCGCCCATGACTTCGGCCTGGACAACCTGCCGCTTTCGCTGGCCGAGTGCCCGAGGACGGCCGAGGGCACGTTGCGCTCGGCGCACTGCGAGCGGAAGGAGCGGGTCGTCGAGGGCGATGATCGCATCGGCTACGCGGTGCAGGTCGATCGATTCGGCCCGCCCTCGGTGCGCAGCGAGATGGTGGAGACGATCCGGGTGCGCGGGCGGGAGGTCTGGCTGGACGTGCGATCCGTCCGGGTGGAGCCCGAGGCCGGGGAGGTGCGCTGTCGGCTCGATGTCCTCGTCTCCGATCCGGAACGCCGGGCTGCGGCGCTGGCGGCGGCATCCTCGTCGACCCCGGGCGGGAACGAGGGGGCAGGCGGGGCACCCGGCTCTCCTCAGCGCGCTTCGGAGCCCGGCGGCGGTCCGGGTGGGGAGGAGGCCTCCGCCGGCGGCGAGTCCGGGGCCGGGTGAGCGGCGTCGCCGGCGTCACCGGCGTCGGCGTCGTGGGGGTCGGGGTCTCCATCGGGCGGTGCGGCTGCCGGGGCGTCGTCCGGTGGCGCGTCGTCCCCCTCGGGCTCGGCCCCGGTTCCGGTGTCTGCGCCGTCGGGCAGCAGCTCCAGCTCCACCTCGCGGGCGAGCAGCGCGCGCGCCGCGTCGATCGCTTCGTCCATGCCCGGCTCGAGCAGCGCCAGGTACAGGAGCACCTCCCGCTGGGCCTCGTGGAGGGCGCCCCCGGCCAGGGGCTCCTCGTCGGACCACAGGCCGCCGATGTTGAGGGGCTGGCGGCCCCAGCGGGTCAGGCCCCGGGTGAGGACGGCATACTCTCCCTTGTCGTAGGTGGTGCCGACCAGGGCGCGGAAATCCTCGGGGTTGCCGACGGGGTCGAGGAGGTTGCGGAGGAAGAACAGCGAGTCGGCGAGGCGCGCCTCCTGGCGGGGTGACAGCGTCCGCAGGAACTCGCCCTCGGCCTCCATCACCGAGCGGATCCCCTCGATCCGGAGGGTCAGCAGCTCGCGTTCCCGCTGGCTGCCCCGCTGCAGCCCGGCGAGGCGGTCGGTCAGCTCGACCACCTCGGGCGCATCGGCCGGCGCGCCGGCGGCCATCCGCTGCCACAACCCGTCGAGGATCTCGGCCTCCTCGTCGGCGTAGCGGGCGATCACCTGCTGCTCGGCTCGGGTGATCTGGGCCTGGCGCTCCAGCACGGTCTCCCGGAGGTCGCGCAGCAGCGCGAGCTGCTCCTCTCCCAGGTCCATGTGCCGGATCCAGATGAGCATCTTGAGCCGTTGCTGCTCCGGGGTGCTGCGGGGAAGCAGCGGCGCTTCGTAGAGGAGCTGGTAGAGGGGAGGGCGGGTCACGCCGTCGGCCTGGAGCCGGGCCTCGGC
>RFKJ01000793.1 GCA_003694325.1 Deltaproteobacteria bacterium | reverse complement strand
TGCCGACGCCGACGCCGTTGCAGCAGGCGAGCACCGGCCCGGTGCCGACCGCCGTCCAGTGCAGCCGGATGCCGTCGTCGGCCCGGGCGAATCCCGAGTGGACGGGGCGCTCGGCACAACGGTCGGGGGCTTCGCGATCGCCGGAGGGCGTGACGCGGTGGGGGGGCATCGGCGTGGACATCGGGGCCAGCCTAACGGGCGGGCCGACCGGCGTCCGTTCGCGGCGGGCGACCGCCGGCCGGGAGCGCGGTGAGCCGCCGGGGAACCGCGATCACCGGGGCGGCGCTGCTCGGCGGGCTGGCCTGGCGGTTGTGGCTGATGGGCCGCTACTACGGCTGGGAGGAGAGCGACTACGGCAACCTCGCCATGGTGCGGGGGGTCCTGGACGGTCACTTCCTGCACTACGACATGAACCACATGCCCGGCTACTACGGGCTGGCGGCGGTGGTGCTGGCGGTCGTGGGGGACACCGTGGTGGCGGCCCGGGCGGTGAGCCTGGTCGGCGGGCTGGTGGCCCTCTGGCTGGCGCTGCGGTTGGCGCGCCACCTGGCCGGCGATCGAGCGGCCGCGGTGACTGGGTTGCTGCTGGTCTTCCAGCCGGAGTTTGCGCTGTACGCCGCCACCTCCCTGCGCGAGCCGCTGTATGCGGCCTTCGTGCTGGGATGCCTGCTGATGCTCGGCCGGGAGCGCCTGGTGGCGGCGGGCGCCCTGGCCGGGGCAGCCTTCCTCGTGCGCTTCGATGCTGCGGTGATCCTCGGGCTGGTGATGGCGGCCCACGCGCTGGGCCGGGGCCCCCGCCTCCGGCGCCTGGTGGCCGCGTCGACGCCGCTGCTGGCGGCGATCGCCGCGTGGTCGACCTACACCTGGATCGACCACGGCACCCCGCTGTTCTGGCAGCACGCCGTCGCGGTCAACGTCGAGACCGGCCTGGGGGCGGAGGCCGAGGGGCGCCTGCAGTGGGTCGCCAACGGGCTGGCCGTGTCGGCCTCCCTGTTCGCCCGGGTGCTGCCCTCCCGCATCGGGTGGGGCCCGTGGCTGGGGCTGTTCGCTGCCTGCCTGTGGACCCCCTGGCGCCGACACGGGCTGCCCCGCACCGCCACGACGCTGGCGCTGGCCATGCTCGGCTTCTGGCTCTCCATCGGCTTCGTCGGGCAGCACAGCCCCGACCACAACCTCTACTGGAAGTGGCTGTGTCCGGTGGTGCCGGTGGCGGTCCCGGTGGCCATCGCCGGGCTGCTCCGCCTGCTGGCCGGCCTGCCCCCCACGGCGGGCCGGGTGGTGCTCGGGATCGCCGTGCTGCAGGCGCTCGTCGCCGGGTTCGTCGAGACCGGCCGGCAGGTCCGGCGGTCGGCGGCCTGGTACGGGCCGCAGCTGCACCTCGCCCGGTGGATCGAGGAGGAGGTCCCGGTCGACGTCCCGCTGCTCATCGACAACATCCCTGCCTGCTGGATCGACCGTCGGCCCCACGAGCGCGCCATGACGAGCTGGTTCGACGTCCCGGTGCCGCCCGGCGATCCCGAGGCGTTCGCGGCCTGGCTGCGCCAGGAGGGCATCGGTTGGGTGCTCTGGTTTCGCGAGGAGTGGACCCAGGCTCCGGTCATCGCGCCGTTCCTGGCTGATGGTGGCGACTGGCGGGCCGGCGGCGTCCACCTCCACGAGGTGGCCCGGGAGGATGGCTACGGCTGGATCCTCTTTGCCGTCGAAGGAGTGGCCGGCCCGGAGCGTCCGCCCCCGCTGTGACCGCGGCAGGGGGCTGCGCCCTTGACGACGCCGGCCGGCATGGCTACGAGGCAGGCCCCGGCGATGGGGAGATAGCTCAGTTGGGAGAGCGCTGGAATCGCACTCCAGAGGTCGGGGGTTCGAGTCCCCTTCTCTCCACCATCGACCAAGGCCCGGTCCCTCGCGGACCGGGCCTTCTGGTTTGAGGAGGAGGGCTCACTGCAGGCCGCGGTCGGCGACCGCGTCCTCGTCCAGGCCCAGGAAGTGTCCGACCTCGTGGAACAGGGTGATGCGGATCTGCTCGGCCAGCTCGTCGCGCGATCGGCACATCCGCGCGAGGTTGCGGCGGAACAGCACGATGCGACCGGGGAGCTGGCTCCAGGGATCCTCGAGGCTGCGCTCCATGAGGGAAGCCCCGTCGAAGACCCCGAGCAGCTCCAGCGGCGAGGCCGGCGGGTCGGTCTGGCGGCAGGTCTCGGGGGAGGGGACGTCGTCGAGGATGATCGCCACGTCGGCGAGGAGGGTCCGCAGGCCGGGCGGCAGATCGTGCAGGACGTCCTCGACCAGGGCCTCGATCTCGTCGTCGCTCAGCTCGGGGGGGAGGGGAAAGGCCTCGGGATCGAGGTGGTGGGCGTGCAGCCCGGCGCGGCGGGCCCCGGCCTCGTCGCCCCGCCACTGGAGGAGCAGCGAGCGGACCCACCACCCCTGGGCGTCGTCGGGGTCCTCCTGGATCGCCCGGTCGGCGGCCTGTTCGGCGTCGTCGAACCGGCACTGCTCGAACCGGGCCAGCGCCAGCGCCGACCAGGACGGGGCGTGATCGGGGTGTTGGAGGGCGGCCCGGTGGAAGGCGTCCGCCGCCCGGTCGAACCGGCCGAGTGCCTGGTGGGCCTGCCCGAGCACGAACCACGCACCGGCGTGGTCCGGACAGGACGCCTGGACCTGGCGGCACAGCTCGATGGCCCGCCCGGCATCTCCGGCATCCAGCGCCTGCTCGGCCTCGTCCAGGAGGCGCTCGATGCGGTCGTCGTTCGCCGGGTCGGTGGGGGGGATGCTCACTTCCGGTGCGGGTTCTTGAGGGTCATCTCGAAGCTCCAGCAGTCGGCGCCGGGCTCGTCGATGATGAAGGTCTGGGCGCGAAACGCGCGGGCGATGCACCGGCTCAGTTCATCGGGGGCGCCGGCGGGGCCGAGGGTCTCGAACCCGGCCAGCCCACCCGATCCGGCCACGTAGCCGCGGACCTCGAGGAACGGCGGATCGTCGACCCCGAAGCAGGCGTCGAACATCTCCTTGTGGGTGGCGACGAGCCGCTGGACGTAGGCGGGCTTGAGGGGCGTCACGACCATCGATCCCGACGGCCGGAAGTCGAGGGGGTCCTCGAGCTGGAGCTGGGGCGTGATCCGCTCGACCTGCCCCGGCCGGACGACGACGGCCTCGTGGAAGTCCTTGAAGCCGCTGAGCCTGACGTCCACCGTCACCGGGCCGTCGGGG
>RFKJ01000792.1 GCA_003694325.1 Deltaproteobacteria bacterium | reverse complement strand
GCAGGAACACCGACTGGCTGGTCGACGGCTACCGGGCCCGCCCCGCCCACGGACCCCTGCCCCCGGGCGCGATGCACCCGGTCACCCAGCCGGTGGTTCGAACGCCGGTAGGCGTTCCCTCGGCGGCGGAGGCCGAGCGCGAGCAGGTGGTCGGCCAGTACCTCGACACCATGCGCAAGCTGGTCGAATCCCAGCGCGAGGTCATGCTGGCCTACCTCGGGGCCTCGCCGGGTGCCGGAGCGCCGGCTGCATCGGCCGAGGACGCGGCCGGGGGGCCGGCGCGACAACCGGCGGCATCGCCCGCCGAACCCGAGGCCCCCCGCCCGGCGGCCGCGGTGGGCGCAGGGACCGGGCCGGGCGGGGACGACGAGCCCATCGACGAGCTGCTCCTGGGCATCGTCAGCGAGCGCACCGGCTACCCGCTGGAGATGCTCGACCTGGACCTGGACCTGGAGGCCGATCTCAGCATCGACTCGATCAAGCGCATCGAGATCCTCGGGCTGCTGGGGGAACGCATCGGGCTGGGTTCGGCGGACACCGCGGACCGCGACGCCATCATCGAGGAGCTGGCCGCGGTGCGGACCCTGCGCGGGATCCTGACCTGGCTCGACGAGCGCCTGTCGGGCGAGGAGGACGTCGGCGACGAGGTGACGGCGCCGACCCCGCTGTGGCCGAGCGAGGCACCGGCCGCCGTCGAAGGCGACGGCCCATCCCCCGTTGCCGGGGAGACCGGCGAGGGGACCCCTCCGCCGCTGCTTCGCTTCGTGGTGGATGTCGAGCCCGCCGCCAGGCCGGACGCGTCGCCCCGTGCCCTCCGGGGACGGAGGATCATGCTGGCCGACGATGGGGCCGGCGTGGCCCGGGCGCTGGCCGCCCGGCTGGCGGAGGCGGGGGCCGAGGCCCGGATCGTCGAACCCGGCACCCCCCCGGAGAACGGAGAGGACCTGGTGGATCTGACGGCGCTGGCGCCCGGTCGGGGTGTGGAACCGGCCCGACACCTGTTCGGCTGGGCCCGGGCTGCGGCGGGAGTCGGTCCGCGGCGGCTGCTCGCCGCGACCGGCTTGGGGGGTGGCCTCGGCGGATCCGTTGCCGGGACCGGCATCCCGGTGGGCGGGCCGGCGGGCCTGCTCAAGACCGTCGCCCGGGAGCGGCCGGAGATGCGGGTCCGGGTGGTCGACCTCGACCCGGCCGACCCGCCCGAACGGCTCGCCGAGGTCCTGGTCACCGAGCTGGCGGACCCCGACCTGGCGGGTCCCGACCGCCCGGGGGCCTCCGACGTGGAGGTCGGGTGGCGCAGCGGGGTTCGAGTGCGGCAGGCCCTGCGCCCGGCCCCGCTGGACCGCGAGGCACCGCCCCGGTTGGCCCTGGATGCGGAGTCCGTGGTGCTGGTGACCGGCGGGGCCCGGGGGATCGCGGCCCGGGCGGCCCGGGCATTGATGCAGGTCCATCCCTGTCGCCTGGAGCTGGTGGGTCGGACCCCGCTGCCGGCGCCCGAGACCGACGCCGAGCTGGCGTCGGCCACCGACCGCGCGGCCCTCCGGCGGCTGTTGCTGGCGCGGGGCGAGCTGCGGAGCCCCCGGGACATCGAGGCCGCCTGCGACCGGATCCTGGCCGGGCGCGAGGTGCGTGCCAACCTCGAGGCCCTGGCCCAGGCGGGGGCCACGGTCCGCTACCACGCCGTCGACGTGCGGGACGCCGAGGCCTTCGGCCAGCTCATCGACCGGCTCTACGAGGAGCACGGTCGCATCGACGGGGTGGTCCACGCCGCCGGCGTGCTGGAGGATCGGCTCCTCTCGCAGAAGACGGCCGATTCCTTCGACCGGGTCTTCGACACCAAGGTCGTGGGGGCCCGGGTGATCGCCCGGCACCTGCGCCCCGGCGCCCGGTTCGTGGTCTTCTTCGGCAGCGTTTCCGGCGTGCTGGGCAACCGGGGGCAGGTCGACTATGCCGCCGCCAACGACGCCCTGGACAAGCTGGCCCGGGTGCTCAACGGGCGCCTCGCAGAGCGGGTGGTGAGCATCGACTGGGGGCCGTGGGGTGGGGGCGGCATGGTCTCGCCGGAGCTGGAGCGGGAGTACCGTCGCCGCGGGGTCGGGCTCATCGACCCCGACGCGGGGGCGCGGGCATTCGTCGACGAGCTGCTGTACGGGGATGCGGCGGATGCCCAGGTGTTGTGGATGTGCGGTTCCCCCGAGAGCCTGGTGTGACCGGACCAGCCACGGGGGACGGGATCGCCGTCATCGGCATGGCCTGCGTGTTCCCGGGGGCCGCCGACCTGGCGGGCTTTGCCGCGAACATCGAGGCGGGGGTGGACGCCATCACCGACATCCCCGCCACCCGGTGGGACCCGGTCTTCTACGATCCGGAATCCGACGCCGTGGACCGGTTCTACTGCCGGCGCGGCGGGGTGGTCGACGGGCTGCTCGAGTTCGATGCCCTGGGCTTCGGGATCATGCCGGTGGCCGCCGCCGGAGCCGAGCCCGACCAGCTCGCCGCCCTCCAGGTGGCGGCCGCGGCGCTGCGGGATGCCGGGACCAGCGAGGCGGCGCTGCCCCGGGACCGGACGGGCGTCGTCATCGGGCGAGGCAACTACATCGGGGCCGGGATGACCCGGCTGGAGCAGCACGTCCGCACGGCGGAGCAGCTCGTCACGACCCTGCGCGAGCTGCTGCCCGACATCGGGGAGGAACGGCTCGCGAGGGTCAAGGCCGAGTTCCGGGCGAAGCTGCCGACCTATGGTCCGGACACCGCCATCGGGCTGGTCCCGAACCTGACGGCGTCGCGGATCGCCAACCGGCTCGACCTGCACGGCCCGGCCTACACCATCGACGCGGCCTGCGCCAGCGCCCTGATCGCGGTGGAGCGGGCCTGCGCCGACCTGCGGGCCGGCCGGCTCGACCTGGCCCTGGCCGGGGGGGTCCACCTCAGCCACGACGTCGCCTTCTGGAGCGTGTTCACCCAGCTCGGGGCCCTCAGCCGCAGCCAGACCATCCGCCCCTTCGACCGGCGGGCCGACGGCCTGCTCATCGGCGAGGGGCTGGGGGTGGTGGTGCTCAAGCGGCTGGCCGACGCCATCCGCGACGATGACCGGATCTACGCGGTCATCGAGGGGGTGGGCGTGGCCAGCGACGGGCGGGGCGCGACGATCATGCAGCCCAGCCCCGAGGGGCAGGCCCTGGCCCTGCAGCGGGCCTGGAAGCAGGCCGGCCTTCCCCCCGATTCCCTCGGGCTCCTCGAGGCCCACGGCACCGCCACCCCAGCGGGAGACGCCGCCGAGGTGGCCACGCTCCGCGCGTTCTTCGGTCCGCCGGTGCCCGGCTCCGCCCGGGCGGTGGTCGGGTCGGTGAAGTCGATGATCGGCCACGCCATGCCGGCGGCGGGGATCGCCGGACTGATCAAGGCGGTGCTGGCGGTGCACCGGGGGGTGCTCCCGCCGACCCTGCACTGCGAGGAGCCGCGGGACGACCTGGCGCAGACCCGGTTTCGCACCATCGGACGGGCCGAGCCCTGGGAGGGGGCCGAGCCCCGGGTCGCCGCGGTCAACGCCTTCGGGTTCGGAGGCATCAACGCCCACGTCGTGCTGCGCGAGCACGGCGCCGACCGCCGTCGCCGGCCCCGCGCCCGGGACGATGCCGGGCTGCTGTGGCTGGCCCGCCCGACGGTGGGCGCGCTGCTCGACGCCCTGGACCGGGGTGAGCCGTCCGGGGGCAGCGGACCCTGTCGCCTGGCGCTGGTCGACCCGACGACGGCTCGCCGGGCCCGGGCCCGGGCGGTGGTGGCGCGCGGCCGTCCCCGGCGGGGCCGGGACGGGCTGTGGTTCAGCCCGGGGGGACTGCTGGCCTCCGGGGGCCGGCTGGCCTTCCTCTACCCGGGAGTGGAGGCCGGGTTCGAACCCCGGGTGGCCGATGTCGCCCGCTTCTTCGGGCTGTCGTTGCCGCCGCCGGTGGATGCGACCGATCTCGAAGCACAGGGTGCCGCCGTGATCGGCACCAGCCGGCTGCTGGCGACGGCGCTGGCCCGGGTGGGCGTGGAGCCGGACGTCATCGCCGGGCACAGCATCGGCGAGTGGACCGGCATGATCACGGCGGGGTGCATTCCGCCGGCCGAACTCGACGCCTTCCTCGACCAGCTCGCCCCCCGCAGCCTGCAGGTGCCGGGGGTCGGCTTCCTGTCGGTGGGGGCGGGGGTGGAGGG
>RFKJ01000791.1 GCA_003694325.1 Deltaproteobacteria bacterium | reverse complement strand
CTGGAAGACCTCGCAACCGGACAGGCCGGAGGCAACCGCCGCCAGGCCCGCGACGAGGACCAGCGCGCGCCGGGGGCGGGAAGGAGCCAGGGGCATGGCCGCCTCAGTCGCAGGTGACGGTGAGCTGGAAGTTGTCCTCGGCGCCATCCACGCCGTCGACGAACACCAGGTAGTGGTTGCCCTTGCTGGCGTCCACCGTGACCACCGAGGTGTCGCCGTTGCCGTCGTCGACCTCGCAGTTGACGGCCAGGGTCGAATCCTCGGTGGGGCAGTCGCCGTCGCTGTCCCACCAGTCCCACCGCAGGGCGCGCAGGTCCATCTCGGCGCAGGGGCTGTACAGCGTGAACTCCACGATACCGGCCTCCGGCGCCTCGAACTCGTAGACCCGCTCGGGCGCCTTCCAGGCATTTCCGTCCCGCCGGTTGAGGCAGTACCAGGCCAGGTAGTCGTAGTAGTCGTAGAGCGTGGTGCCCTGGCTGGTGTTGCCGGTGACGGTCTCGCCGCAGTGGATCCGGCTGTAGACGCACTCGTCGGTGGCCGCCGGCTGGTGGACGACGCCGTCGCACAGCGGGTCGCTGCCCCCGTCCCCACCCCCGTCGCCGGTCGTGCCGCCATCGCCGCCACCGTCGCCGGTTGTGCCGCCGTCGCCGCCACCGTCTCCGCCGCCACCGCCGTCACCGGTCGTGCCCCCGTCTGCGGTCCCTCCATCGGCGATGGCCCCGCCATCGCCACCTCCGGCGGTGTCCCCGGCCGGCTGGTCCGGTCCCTTGAAGATCGCGCACCCGGCGAGCTGCATCACCACGGCCAGCGCAAGCAGGCGCATGATCACCTCCATCTCGGCGGAGGATAGCCCGCGGCCCCCCGGCCTGCAGGCACGCGCCTGTGACCACACCACCCCGGCGGCCGGCAGGCGCTCCCCCGGCGGGGCGGCGACCGGGTCGCCCCGCGGGGCGCAGGTGCCTACTCCAGCACCCCCTCCCCAGCCGCCACCAGGGCGGCGTACCGGCCGTCGAGGGCCAGCAGCTCGGCGTGGGTGCCGCGCTCCACGATCCGGCCGGAGTCCATGACGCAGATGCAGTCGGCGGCCTGCACCGTCGACAGGCGGTGGGCGATGACGATCACCGTCTTGCGCTCGAAGATCCGCTGCAGGGCATCCTGGATCAGCGCTTCGGTCAGGCTGTCGATGCTGGCGGTGGCTTCGTCGAGGATCACGACCTCGGGGTCGTGGGCCATGGTGCGGGCAAAGGTGAGGAGCTGTCCCTCCCCGACCGACAGGTCGGCCCCCCGCTCGCGGAGCACGTGGTCCCAGCCCAGCTTCTCGATGAACCCGTCGGCGTGGACCAGGCGCGCCGCCTCGGCGCGCTGCTCGGCGGTGATCCGGGGGTTGTCGAGGTCGACGTTGAACGCGATGTCCTCGCTGAACACCTGGATGTCCTGGCGGACGCAGGCCACGTGGCGGCGCAGGTCGGCCAGCCGCAGGGTGGACAGCTCGTGCCCGTCCAGGGTGATCGAGCCGCGGTAGCCGGCGTAGGAGCGATCCAGCAGCCGGGTGATGGTCGTCTTGCCCGACCCGGTGCTGCCGACGATGGCCACCACCTGGCCGGGCTCCACGTCCAGGTCGACGCCCCGCAGCACGTCCGGCCCGTCGGGCTGGTAGCGGAACCAGACGTCCCGCAGCCGGATCCGGCCCTCGACCGCCGGCAACGGCACCTCCCCGTCGGGGATGGTCCGACCCTCGGTCAACAACCCGCTGATCTTGGTGAGCGCGGCCACCGCGCGCTGGATGATGGCGATCTTGTTGCTGGCGTCGCGCAGGGGGACGAACAGGCGGTCCAGCAGGTCGATGAAGGCGACCACCGTGCCGGCGGTGGTCACCGTCTCCGGGTGCCACCCCAACCAGGCCCCCAGCTCCCCCGAGCCGTACCAGACCAGGGCGGCGACGACGACGCTGCTGAACCCGTCGACGACGCTGAACATGGCCGACTCGTAGACGTTCGACCGGGTCGTGAGATCCCGAAACCGGCGGTTGCGCTGGTCGAACCGGGCCGCGCTGACCGCCTCGTTGCCGTAGAGCTGGACGATCTCCACCCCGTCGATCCGCTCGGCCATCATCGTGTTGACCGCGGCCAGCGTCTCCCGGACGGCGACGAAGGTGGTACGCAACACCCGCCGCATCAGGTTGATCGCCACGATGAGCGGCGGCGCGAGCAGCAGGGTGACCACGGTCATGCCCGGGTCCAGCAGGACCATCGCCACCAGCACGCCGACGATGGTGAGGGCGTCGAGGAGGATGGTGATCGCGCCGGCGTTGAGCGCATCGCCCAGGCTGGCGACGTCGCTGGTGAGGCGGGTCATGATCCGGCCGGTGGGCTGCCCGTCGAAGAAGCTCTGGGACAGGCCGAGCACGTGGCGGAACAGGCGGCTGCGCAGGCGACGGATGGTGCGGTTGCCGCCCCAGGACAGGGCGATGGTGTAGACCGCCTGGCAGACGTAGGCCCCCACCGCGGCCCCCAGGTAGAGCAGGGCCACGCCGGTGAGCCCGTCGGCCACGCCGGGGACGATGTGCTCGTCGATGGCCCGCTTGAGCAGCCAGGGCTGGGCCAGCCCCAGCAGGGCGACCAGCGGCGTCACCAGGAGGGCGACGACGTAGGCCCAGGCGTCGGGGCGGGCGAAGGGCCAGACGCTCGCCAGCAGGTGGGCGTCACCGGACCGCGAAGCCATCAGGCGCCTCCGGCGACGGATACGGGGGAGGTGGCCCGCTGGGACTGGACCCGCCAGGTGTCCCGGTACACCCCCGGGCGGGAGACCAGCTCGTCGTGGCGCCCCTGGTCCACGAGCCGCCCCCGGTGCAGGACCAGGATCCGGTCGGCGTGGCGCAGCGCCGACAGGCGATGGCTGACGATGAAGATGGTGGGCCCGCGATCGCCGTGGGCGAGCCGGGTCAGGGTGTCGACGAGGCGGGCCTCGGTCTCGTGGTCCACCGCGCTCAGCACGTCGTCGAGCATGATGACGTCGGCGTCGCGGTACAGGCCCCGGGCCAGCGCCACCCGCTGCCGCTGCCCCCCCGACAACATGAGCCCCCGCTCGCCCACCACCGTGTCCAGGCCGTCGGACAGCGCCCGCAGGTCGGCGGCCAGGGCGGCGCGCTCGACGACCCGCTCGACCCGCTCCCGGTCGGGCGGATCCTCCAGGGCGATGTTGTCGACGATCCGGTCGCTGAACAGGAAGGGGCGCTGGGGCACCACCGCCAGCCGGGCCCGCCACTCGTAGAGATCCAGTCGCCGCAGGTCGGCCGTCGCCCCGTCGACCCCGCGGACCTCCACCGTGCCGGGCGGGGGATCGTAGACCCGGGCCAGCAGCCGGATGAGGGTCGACTTGCCGCTGCCGGTGCGACCGAAGATGCCGACGACCTCACCGGGCGCGATGTCCACCGAGATGTCGACGAGGGCCGGGCGCTCGGGGTCGTCGGGGTAGGCGAAGTCGAGGCCGTGGATGCGGAAGCCCACCCCGTGCCCCGGTCCCGGCTGGGGCAGCGGCTCCGGCAGCTCGGGCCGGTCCACCGGCGCATCCAGCAGGTCGAAGATCCGCTCCAGGGCGGCGCGGCTCTGCTGGAACACCGACAGCATCCAGCCCAGGCTCCGCAGCGGCCCGGCCAGGGTCGCCAGCAGGGTCGCGAAGGCCGCCAGCTCGCCGACCGACAGCTCGCCGGCCAGGGCCATGTGGCCGCCGAGGCCCACCAGCAGGGTCATGGCCAGGCCGCTGGCCAGGATGAGGGCGGGGAAGGCCACGCCCCGCAGGGCCGCCAGCTTGTTCGACAGGTCGACGAGCCGCTGGTTGCGGACCTCGAAGCGCTGGATGAACGCCTCCTCGGCCACGAAGCCCTGGATGGTGGCGATGCCCTGCAGGCTGCCGAGGACCTGGTCGGACAGCAGCCCCATCTCCTCCTGGAACCGGCGCTGCGTCTCCAGGAGGACCTGGATGCAGACCCGCAGGAAGGCGAGGCCGGCGACCAGCGGCAGGGCGATGAACAGCGTCAGGCGCGGCGACAGGAGCACCATCTGGCCCCCGGTCATGACCAGCGCGGTGCTGACGTTGCAGATCGCCAGCAGGGCGAATCCCATCGAGAGACGAGCCCAGGTGATGTCGTTGCTGGCCCGGGAGACGATGTCGCCCCGCTTGTGCCGGGCGTAGAACTCCGCCCGCAGGCGCATGAGGTGGTCGAAGATGTCGCGACGCAGCTCGTACTCGACATCCCGGCCCGGGTTGAAGAACAGCACCCGGGACAGCGTCCGCACCCCCATCACCAGGAGCCCCATCGCCGCGATGGCGACGACGTGGGCGCCGGTGGGTGCGCCGGCTCGCAGGGCGTCGATGGCCGCACCGATCTCCACCGGGATCCGCACCGCCAGCCAGTTGGTGGCCAGCAGGGCGAGGAACCCCAGCAGGTAGCTGCGCCAGTGGTGCCGCCCGTAGTCCCGCGCCAGGCGGAGCACCGGGTGGGGTCCCGGACGCGGCTCGGCCCCCTCCCCGCTCACCGCTCCTCCCCGGTCGGGACGTCCAGGAGGCGGCGCGCGTCGGGGTCGACGATGAACCGCCCGGCCAGGGCGGACCGCCCCAGGACCAGGCGCGCGACCGCGCCCTCGACCAGGCGCAGGCGGATGGTGAGGGTGTGGGGGCCCAGGCGCACCCGCGTCCGGAGGGTGCGGCCGTCCACGCGGTGGGTGGCGCCGTCCAGCGAAAACTCGACCGAACCGTCGGCCCGTCGCCGCAGCGGCACCGACAGCGCCGACTCGGCCATGGCGGTCGCCAGCTCGGCCGGCAGGCGGGCCCCGCCGAAATCGACCAGGACGGCGATCTCCTCGTGCCCGGCGAGGATGCGGCCGGCGACGAGCCTGGCGGCGGTCGGGCCGTCGCCGCCGACGGGCGGGGCCGGCTCGAGGTCCTGCTCGTCGTCGGCCTCCAGGCCGTCCTCATCCAGCCAGCCATCATCCCGGGTGGCCTCGTCGACCCGCGTGCCCCCATCCACTCCATTCCCGGCCCCGGTGGCCGGCGGTGTGGGCTCGGTGGGCAGGTCGTCCTCGTCGCAGTCGTCCCAGGGGAGCGCGGGCAGGCGGTGCAGGTCCGGATCGTCGGGCCACCCGTCCTCGTCGACCAGTTCCTCCTCCGGAGGAGGGACCGACGCCGGCTCGTCGAGGAACAGCTCCTCGTCGCCCCCCGGCTGCGGCGCGGGGCGGCGGCGCGGCGGCGCAGCCCCCTCGTCGAGGAGGTCCTCTTCTCCGTCGTCGGGTGGTGGGGTGGGCCTGGACATGGGGCGGACAGCTATCCCGACCGGCGGGAAGTGGTGGAGGACGGGCCGCCCGCACCGGGCGGCGGGAGACCGGCCACCGGCCGGGCCGTCCCCGGACCCGCGTCACCGGCCCGAGCAGGCAGCGCCCTCGGGCGGTCGGCGCCGCGCCCGGTCGACAGGCGAGGGAAACGGCGGCACCATCTGCTTTCCCCCTGTCCCTGGTCCGCCGGGGAAGGCCCCTCCTCCCCGCCTGGAGGCTCCCATCCTCCCCCTCGTGCCGCTCCTCGCCCTGGCCGCCGCGGCGCCCTCCCCGGCCGGCGACGCCAGCCCCGCCGCCCGGGCCGCCGAGGCCGCCCGGGAGGCCGAGGCCATCGCCGCGGAGATCGGGCCGCGCCCCACAGGGAGCGCCGGCGAGGACGCCCTGGAGGCCTGGGTCCGCACCCGCCTGGAGGAGGCCGGCTGGCGGCCCCGGCGGGTTGCCGGCCAGCTCGTCGCCTGTCGGGGAGACGGCACCCGCCTGTTCCTGGCCCACCTCGACACCGTCCCCGGCAGCCCCGGGGCCGTGGACAACGCCGCCGGCGTCGTCGCCCTGGTCCACCTCGCCCGGGACACCGCCGCCACCGACCTCTGCCTGGCCTTTCCCCGCGCCGAGGAGGCCGGGCTGGTGGGGTCGGAGGCCCTGGCCGCCGCCTGGCCCGACCCGGGCCTGGGACCGCCGGCTCCCTCCGGAAATCGCCTGCCCTCCCTGGTGGTCGCCCTCGACCTCGTGGGCCAGGGGAGGCTGTCGGTGACCGGGCTGGGGCCGCGCTGGAGCGGCACCTGGCTGCGGTGGCTGGTCGACCACGCCGACGTCGCCTCGCCCTACGCCTACCGGGTCGTCAGCCGCGCCCTGCCCGCCATGGAGCGCAGCGATCACCGGCCCTTCGCCG
>RFKJ01000790.1 GCA_003694325.1 Deltaproteobacteria bacterium | reverse complement strand
GGTGTAGGCGTGGCCGTTGCCCGGGCCCTCGGCGTCCTCGTCGGTGATCCAGTCGGCGTCGGGGTCCGGGTTGGCCGAGGCGTCGAGACAGTCGGCCCAGCTCTCCCCGGCGTCGGGGTCGTACCGGAACAGGGGGTGGGCCCGGCTCTCGACGGCCGAGGCGGCCGCCAGCCAGGGATCGACGGCCGGGGCGACCTCTCCCGGAAGCCAGCCGGTACACAGCAGGTGCAGGCCCGGCCGCTCGGTCTCCAGGGCGCGTCGCAGGCCGGCGATGCAGTGCTCGGACCGGGCGGGGGTGGTCTGCTGCACGAAGACCTGGCGGAGGGAGATCCCGAGCTGACCCAGTTCGACCCGGAAGCCGGAGAGGTGGTCGGGGTGGGCCCCCGGGTTTCGCGTCGGCTGGACGTCGACGAGGACCTGCACGGGGCGTCCGCTGGAGAGCAGGGCGGTGAGGGCGGCCATGCCGTCGGCGGCGATGCGGTCGGCGTGGTCCACGGCGACGATCACCGGCATCAGCGCCAGTTCGGCCGGGCTGAGGTGCAGCCAGTCCAGGGCTGCCGCCTCCTGGTCGTGGATCGCCGGGTCGTAGGCGTCGGCCAGCTCCAGGCGGGCCGCGCGCAGCGCCGCGACGGTGGTCACCAGCTCGGCGGCGAGGGCGTCGAACCGTGCCGCGGCGTCCCGGCAGGGGTCGTCGCTGGCCTGGCTGGAGAAGCCGGCCCCCGGCTGCGCGACCCCGATGGCGATCATCGTCGGAGCCGGCGGGGCCTCGAGGGTGGCCTGGAGCCGGTCGAGCAGCCGACCCAGGCGCTCGCGCCGCGCCGGCGCCATGCGTTGCCCACCTCGCCGCGGGCCGACCACCCGCGCCAGGGCGTCGGGGTCCAGGAAGCTGCTGGCGACGGAGCCCACCGAGCGAGCGACCTCGCTGGCGCGGGCGGCGTCGGGGTCCTTGGCCCGCTCCACCTCGAGCAGGGCCGACAGGTCGGCGATGACCCGGTGGGCCTCGTCGCGCCAGGCCCGGCGGGCGGCTCGGACCCGGGCGTCGGCCTGGAGGGCGAGCAGGTCCAGCGCGGCGTGGGGGGTGTAGGGCAGCAGGGTGCTGCCCTCGGGGATCGCGTCGACCAGGGCGTGGATGGCCTCGGCCAGCTCGCCGGCGGGCCCGGGGGCCAGGGACAGGGATGCCGCCATCCCCTCGCCGGCCGCGCGGGTGACCGTGGAGGCCGACGTCGCCTCGTCCCGGTCGGCCATCGCCGCCCGGACCCACTGTTCCAGGCGCAGGAGGTTGTCGGCGAGCAGCCGCGGGTGGCCGATCTCCTCCAGCAGCCGGGCCAGGGCATCGCCCAGGACTTCGGCCTGCCCCTGGGGGTCGACGAGCAGGGGCCAGGTGGTGCGCAGCGTCGCCGGGGCCGCGTAGGGTGCAAGCGGCAGGGGGAGTGGCGCGGCGGAGGGCCTGCCTGCGGAGGCTTCGACGGGGGTCTGTGGGGCGGACACGGCTTCGGTCCTCCAGGGCGAAAACGCGCGGGGCGGGGCGCGGGCGTGCTCAGATCGCGAAGCGATCGAGCTGGTCCTCCAGGCCGGCGAGCTTGTCCTCGACGCTCATGCCCATGCCCTCGACGGTCATCTCGTTGTAGCGGGGCCGGTCGGGATCGCAGAAGAACAGGCCGATGGGGATGGCGTCCCGGCGGGCGGCCAGGGCGAAGGCCTCCATCTTGTCGGAAGGGTCGTGGGTCGTCCGGTTCTTGAGGGTGCGGTCCAGGGCCTTGTCGACCGGGACGCCGTTGTCGTGCTCCATGACCAGCAGGGCGTCGGGGTCGTCCTGGAGCCCGGAGAAGACGTGGGCGGTGTACTGCGGGCAGCGCTGCAGGATCCGCACGAAGCTGAACCCCGGGTGCTTCCACGCTCGCACCAGCGTGTCGTGCAGGTGCACCGGGTTCCAGTCGACCGTCTGGGCGACGAAGGACACGTTGGTCATGCCCAGCATCGTCGTGATCGGATCGATGGCCGGGAGCAGGGCACCCCGCGGGTGGGTGTTGGTCCGCTCGCCCGGTTGGGTCGTCGGGGATGTCTGCTTCTTGGTCAGGCCGTAGATGTTGTTGTCGAACATCATGACGACCATGTCCATGTTGTAGCGGACGGCGTGCAGCCAGTGGCCGGCCCCGATGCTGCAGTTGTCGCCGTCACCGGTGGTGACCCACACGTCCAGGTCGGGACGCCGCGCCTTGATGCCCTCGGCGACGGGCAGGGCGCGCCCGTGCAGGCCGTGGAAGCCGTAGGTCTTCATGTAGTGGGGAAAGCGGCTGCTGCACCCGATCCCCGAGACGCTGACCACCTTCTCGGGGGGGATCTGCTCGTCGCGGCAGATCCGCCGCACCGACATCAACACGCCGTGGTCCCCGCACCCGGGGCACCACCGGGCGACGCCGCCGTCGTAGTCCTCGAGGGTGAAGTACCGAGGGGGCAGCTTGAGCGACCAGTCTTCCTTGAGACCGAACATGCGGGACTCCTACCGGGCGGCGTGGGCGTGGGTGGGCAGGCGGCGGGTGATCTCGGCGTAGACCTTGCCGGGGGCCACGGGCAGCCCCTGGTTGAGGGTGAAACAGTCCACGTCGACGAGGGTCTGGGCCCGCAACAGGAAGGCGAGCTGTCCGTACCGCCGGGCGCTGGCCGGGACGAAAGGGTCGTCGGCCGGATCGCTGTAGTTCAGCTCGACGGTGATCACCTGCTTGAACCGGGAGAAGATCTCCTTGAGGCCGGGCTCCATGGGGGAGAGGAAGCGCAGGTGCAGCGAGGAGACCCGCAGCCCCTCGGACCGCGCCTTGCCGACTGCCTCCTCGATGGCCCCCAGCGTCGAGCCCCAGCCGACGACGAGCAGGTCTCCCTCCGGGTCGCCGTTGACCACCGGCGGCTTCAGCGTCCGCTGCAGGGCCGCCAGCTTGCGACTGCGCATCCGCAGGCCGTGCTCGTTGGGCTCCGGGGCGTAGGCGACCTTGCTGCGCTCGTTGTGGGCGAGACCGGTGAGGGTGTACTCCCCGCCCTTCTGGCCGGGGATCGGTCGGGGAGACACGCCGGTGGCCTCGTCCCAGGCGTAGGGGGCCAGGCCCTCCTCCCAGGGGGACTGGTCCGGCGGCGGCGCCATCCACTCGGCCTGGGGGGTCGGGCGGGGGAAGGCGGTGACGCCGGTGGCCAGGTTGGCGTCGGACAGGATGAAGACCGGGCCGCGAAAATCTTCGGCGAGCCGGCGGGCCAGGATGGGGAAGTGGAAGCACTCCTCGATGGTCGCCGGGGCGATGACGATCTTGGGCGTGTCGCCCATGGCGCCGAACAGGGTGCCCAGCAGGTCGCCCTGCTCGACCTTGGTGGGCAGTCCGGTGGAGGGTCCGCCGCGCTGCACGTCGATGACCACCAGCGGCACCTCGGCCATCACCGCGAGGCCGATGAACTCGG
The DNA here is from genome assembly GCA_003694325.1 of Deltaproteobacteria bacterium. Lineage (GTDB taxonomy): Bacteria > Myxococcota_A > UBA796 > UBA796 > UBA2385 > J125. The sequence continues at coordinate 2,973 of RFKJ01000790.1, read as the reverse complement.
TCTTCAGCGCCATGCCGGGACCCGACGTGACCGTGGCCGCCGTCCGGCCGGCGTAGGAGGCGCCGATGGCGAAGCCGATGGCGGCGATCTCGTCTTCGGCCTGGTGCAGGAATCCGCCGGTCGCCGGGAAGCTGTCGCCGAGCTGGTGGCTGACCGAGGTCGCCGGGGTGATGGGGTACATGGCGACGACCTCGATGCCCGCGGCCATGATCCCCAGGGCGGTCGCCTGGTTGCCGTTCATCACCACCTTGGGCGAGTCGGCGTCCCAGCAGGGGATGTCGAAACGCAGGGGCACGGCGGTCGCGGCGTAGTCGTAGCCGGCCTGGAGCAGCTTGTGGTTGAGGGCGATGACCTTGTCGCCCTTGCGCCGGAAGACCGTGGCGATCTCCTGGCGGGCCCGCTCGAGGTCCCGGTTGTAGATCTGGCAGAGCATCCCGAGCACGAACATGTTCTTGCCCAGGCGCGGGTTGGGGGTGTGCTTGCGACACTCCTCGTCCAGGGGCAGCTCGATGATCTCGAGGCCGTGGGATCGGAATTCCTCCAGCGCCTCGGCGTACATCGCCCGGATGTTCTCGTCGGGATCGGCGGCCCAGCGGTTGTCCAGCAGCAGGACGGTCCCCGGCCGGTAGGCCCGGTTCTGCAGCCGGCCGTAGAGCACCTGCTCGTTGAACGCCACCACCAGGTCGGCTTCGTCGCCCATGTTGGTGATCGGGTGGTCCCCGATGCGCACCCGGATCCCGCTGGCTCCCTCCCGGCTGCGGGCCGGAGGCTTGATCTCGGCGGGGATGATCTCCACCGTCCACACGCCGTTGCCCATCTTGGCGCTGATGGCGCCAAGGGCCTGGCCGGCCTTCTGGGCTCCCTCCCCGGAATCGCTGACGATCTCGACGATGTGCTCGTGGACCGTGGTGCGGGGCATCTCTTGGCTCTGTCGGCTGTTGGCGTCTCTCATGGAGCGCTCCTGGCTGCGGGGCAGGGGGAGGTCACTGCGAGAAGGGGCGGGCCTGCGGGGGACACGGCGCGGTTGCGCACGGGGTGGCAATCTCGTCTCGGCGTTTTCGTCTCGGCGTTTTCGTCTCAGCGTTTTCGTCTCAGCGTTTTCGTCTCAGCGTTTTCGTCTCGGCGTTTTCGTCTCGGCGTTTTCGTCTCGGCGTTTTCGTCTCGGAGTGCGCTCCGGGGTTGTGCCTCGAGACTGCGAGAATCGGGGAACGGGGCGCGTTGTGGGTTGCCGGCGACGGCGACGGCGGGTCCGACCGGGTCGCCGGGGGTCGGTCGGGGAGGACCGACGGTCGATGGGTGGAGGGGTTCAGTCGCTGTCGCCGGTGTCGACGTAGAGCGCGTCGAAGAGGACGTCGTTCTCCTCGGCTTCGTGGCGCGCGAGGCGGGCGCAGAAGGACTCCGCACGAGCGATGAGGTCGTCGCTGGCGGACTCGACGGCCTCCCGCAGCGCGTCGAGGTCGCGCAGGAAGCCGGCGTGCTGTTCCAGGAAGCGCTCGATGTGTCGGGCCGCCGTCGGGTCGCGGGAGACCACTGTGTCGAAGACACCGCCGGGGTCGGCTTCGTGGGCGAAGTGGGCCGGCAGGATCCGGGTGAGCTTGTCGATGTGCGGGGCCATCTGGTCGGCGGTCGTCGCCGCGCGGATCCGCGCCAGGACCGATCGGATGTTGATGTGCTCCTCGACCTGGGTGTCGGCGAGGGTCGACGATGATTTCGCCGGTTCGATGGTAGGCATCGGTGCACCTCGGGTAGGGGTCCTGCCCATAATCGTCGACCCCGGTGCCCCGGCATGCGACATGATTGCGCTGTCTCGTGCTTCGCGGCGCTTTGTCGCATGGGCCGGGCCGGGTCTCTGTGGACGACCGGTCGCCGGATGGCTGCCGAAACGGGGCTGCGACCGACCTCGCCGCGATAGCGGGCGTCTGCTGGAGGATGCATGGCCCGACAGCCTCGGGTCCTCGTGACCCGTCACCAACTCGAACCCCTCGGCGGGTTGCTGCGGGAGCGGGGGATGGAGCCGGTCCACGTGCCCGTCGTCGAGCTGGTGCCCGGCGATGCGCCGCCCCCCCCGGGAAGACCGGCCCTGGCGCTGCTCAGCTCGGCGACCTCGGTGACCCGGTGCCCGGAAGTCGCCCCGCGGCTCGCCGGCGCCGACATCGTCGCCGTGGGGCCGGCCACCGCCGCGGCGGCCCGGGCCCGGGGGCTGCGGGTCGCGGCGGTCGGCGGGTCGGATGCGGCCGAGGCGGTGGATGCCCTGGCCCGGCTGGCCCGACGACGGGGTGGACCGGTGTGGATCGTCGGCGCCGAGCAGCCGTCGCCCACCCTGGTCGCGGCGCTCCGGGCCTGGGACCACCCGGTGGTCCACTGGCCGGTCTACCGACGCCGGGTGCCTGCGGGTGTCGGGGCCGCGCTGCAGGCGGTCGGCCCGGTGGACGGCGCCCTGTTCACCGCCGCCTCGGCGGTCCATGCCTGGGCCGACCGGGCTCCCCCCCCGCCGGGGGTGGTGGTGGCCATTGGTCCATCGACGGCCGCAGCACTGCGGGATCGCGACGTGCCGGTGGCGGGGATGCCGGAGCACCCGGGGCTGGCCGAGGCGGCCGATGTCCTGCGTCGCCTGCTGTCGGGGGGGTGACCGGCGCCCGGCGGGGCCGGGCGCCGGGCCCGAGGCTCAGAACCGGAACAGGCGGCTGAGATCGCGCAGCTTGTCGGGGTCGTTGGTCTTGATCCGGCCCCGGGCGATGTCGAGGGGCCCGGGCTTCCGGCCCCGGGTGACCATGTCCACGAACAGCTTGGGATCGGCCTTGAGCACGCAGTCGGCGTCGTCCACCGTCCGCCCCTCCTCGACCGTGCAGCCGCCCTTGTCGAGCTTGACGGTGCGGCGGACCTCGCCGATGGAGAAGTAGTAGGTGCGAGGACCGTCGAGGGCGGTGGGATCGAAGCGGCGGGCCATCTCGTCGAAGATGCGGGCGACGTCGT
>RFKJ01000789.1 GCA_003694325.1 Deltaproteobacteria bacterium | reverse complement strand
TGGTCGGCGCGACACCGCCAGCGGACGTCGACGGTCGCAGCCTGGTCCCGCTCCTCGAAGGCGGCTCGCTGCCGCCCCGCCCGGCGCTCACCCAGATCCGCGTCGAGCCGGCCGGGCCCCGAGCCATGTGGGAGTCGGTGGCCCTGGGAGATCACCGCATCGTCGGCCATCCCGGCGAGCATCGCTGGAACCTGCTGCAGGCCGCTGGCCCCGTGGACGAGGTCGTCCGGAGCGACGATCCGGACGGCCTGCAGGCCCGCCTGCTGCAATGGCGGGACACGGCCGCCGCCGGATCCGGCCTCGGAGCCCGTCCCACCCAGCCGCTGACCCCCGAGCAGGAGGCCCTCATGAGACGGGACGGCTACTGGTCGCGGGATCGCGACCAGCGAGGAGATCGAGGCCACCGGTGAGGCTTCGGTCGGGCCCGCTCCCCCCGCCCCGCGTGGTCAGCCCTGGACCCCGGGCAGCCCGATGTCGGTGCGCCAGGCGGCGGTGTCGAAGCGAAGGGTGGGGACGACCTCGTAGGCCCGCGCCCGCGCGGCGGCGAGATCCGGACCCCAGGCGGTCACGCCGAGCACCCGCCCCCCGGAGGTGACCACCTGCCCGTCCATGTCCTCGCGCGTGCCGGCGTGGAACACCACGAGGTCGTGGCTGTCGCGCTGGTCGCCGGCCGGCAGCCCGTGGACCGCCATCCCCCGCGGGTACACCCCGGGGTATCCGCCGGCGACCATCACCACGCAACAGGCCACGCCCGGCCGCCACTGGAGCGGGCGCTGCGGCAGGTCCCCCGCGGCGGCGGCGACCAGCAGCGGGACGATGTCCTCGTCGAGCATCAGCATCAGGGGCTGGCACTCGGGATCGCCGAAGCGCACGTTGAATTCCAGCACCTTGGGACCATCCGGCGTCAGCATGAGGCCGGCGTAGAGCACCCCGCGGAACGGGGTCCCGCGCGCCGCCATGCCGTCGACCGCCGGCTGCAGCACCGTCCGCCGAACCCGCTCCACGAGGTCGGCGCCGACATCGGCGGGGGGGCAGACGGCGCCCATGCCGCCGGTGTTGGGGCCCCGCCCTCCATCGAACCGCCGCTTGTGATCGCGGGCGGGCAGCAGCGGGAGGGCCCGGCGGCCGTCACACAGGGCCAGCACCGAGAGTTCCGGCCCCTGCAGGCGCTCCTCGATGACGACCCGCGCCCCGGCGTCCCCGAACCGCCCGCCCAGGATCTCGTCCACCGCGCGGTGGGCCTCGGCGGCCGTCGACGCCACCACCACCCCCTTGCCGGCGGCCAGGCCGTCGGCCTTGACCACGCACGCGCCCCCGAGGGCATCGACCGCCGCGTGGGCCCCCGCGGCGGTGTCGTGGGACGACCACCGGGCGGTGGGGATCCCCACCTCGTCCATGAACTCCTTGGCGAACCCCTTGCTCGCCTCCAGGCGGGCGGCGGCGGCGGTGGGTCCGAAGGCGGGGATCCCGGCGGCCTCGAGGCGGTCCACCAGCCCCTCGACCAGCGGGGCCTCGGGGCCGACCACCACGAGGTCGACCCCGTGGGACACCGCCCAGTCGACCGGGTCTGTCGCGCACCGTTCGCCCCCCAGGGCCAGGATGCCGGGGTTGGGGACCGTCGTCGAGATCCGGTGGACCCGGGGACTCCGTGCGATCCGCCAGGCCAGGGCGTGCTCGCGGCCGCCGCCGCCGACGATGAGTACGTGCATGCCTGCTCCAGGGTCAGTGCCGGAAGTGACGGGTGCCGGTGAACACCATCCGGGCCCCGACGGCGTCGATGGCGGCCAGGACGTCCTCGTCCTTCACCGAGCCCCCCGGCTGGACCATGGCCCGCACGCCGGCATCCAGCGCCGCCTGGGGGCCATCGGGGAACGGGAAGAAGGCATCGCTGGCCAGCACCGAGCCGGGTACGGGACGGGTCGCCTTGGACAGGGCGAGGCGCACGCTGTCGACCCGGGACATCTGTCCGGCACCGACGCCGTTGAGCACGTACCCCCCCTCCTCGGCCCGAGCGAGCACGATGGCGTTGGACTTGACGTGGCGAACCATGGCCCAGGCGAAGCGCAGCGCCCCCAGCTCCTCGTCATCGGGCCGGGCCCGGCTGGCCACCCGCCACTCGGTCGCGGCCACCGGGCCCTGGTCCGGATCCTGCAGCAACAGGCCGCCCTGGACCCGCTTGACGTCGACGCCCTGCGCCCTGGCGGCCGCCCAGTCGGGAGGCAGCTCCATGACCCGCAGGCGCGCGCGCGGCTTCAGCAGCTCGAGCGCCTCGTCGCTGAACCCGGGGGCGGCCAGGATCTCGAAGAAGGTCCGACTCCGCCGGACGACCCGGACCGTGTCGGCGTCGACCGGCCGGTTGAACGCCACGATGCCGCCGAAGGCACTCACCGGATCCGCCGACAGGGCCAGCTCGAATGCCCGGCCGGGCCCGCGCGGGTGCCAGGCGGCGCCGCAGGGGTTGGCGTGCTTGACGATGACGCAGGCCGGCATCGCGTCGGGACCGTCGATGTCGTCCGCCTCGAAGACGGCCCGCAGCGCCGCGTCGAGGTCGGCGAGGTTGTTGAAGGAGAGCTGCTTGCCCTGGTGCTGCCGCAGGCGGCCCATGCTCCGCCCGCCGGCACCGGGCTCCACGTAGAAGGCGGCGCGCTGGTGGGGGTTCTCCCCGTAGCGGCAGGTCTGCACCCGGCGCAGCGGCAGGGCGCCCTCCTCCGGCAGCAGCGCCTCGCCCTCCTCCAGGCTCCCGTCGGCGGCGGCCCGACGGGCCAGCCAGGCGGCGATCACGGCGTCGTAGGCCGCGGTGTGTCGGAAAGCGGCCACGGCCAGGCGACGGCGCGTGTCCGGGCGGATCCCGCCCTGTTCCAGCTCGGCGATGACCGCCGGGTAGTCCGCCGGCCGGGTGAGCACCGTGACGTGGCGGTGGTTCTTGGCGGCGGCCCGCACCATGGTGGGCCCGCCGATGTCGATCTGCTCCACCGCCTCGGCGAGATCGACGTCATCGCGGGGCCGGCCGTCGGGGTGGGTGACGGTCTGTTCGAATGGGTAGAGGTTGACCGCGACCACATCGATCCACTCGATGCCGTGCTGGCGCGCCTCCTCCGCGTGGACGTCCCGCAGCCCGAGGATCCCCCCGTGGATGCGCGGGTGCAGGGTCTTGACCCGGCCCCCCATCACCTCGGGATGTCCGGTGAACTCGTCGACGCCGGTGACCGGCACCCCGGCGGCCTCCAGGGTCCGCCGCGTTCCCCCGGTGGACAGGATGGTGTAGCCGTGG
>RFKJ01000788.1 GCA_003694325.1 Deltaproteobacteria bacterium | reverse complement strand
GCCTCCACCGCCACCACGCCAGCGTCGACGGGTTCACGCCCCGTCGTCGGGCAAATTCACGCTGGCTCAGCCCCGAGGCCTCGACCGCATCGATGATCGCCGACCAGCGGCGGGCGGCAGGTGTCTCCGGCATCGGACCCTCCTCAGGTGCGGGAGGCCCGCCTCACCCGGCTGCTCACGGGGGGGTAGATGCCGCGGCCGTGTGGATACGATTTCACGTCAACCCCACCGCCTTGAACGCCGCCACCCGCACCTCCCCGAAGAAGATCGGGTCGACGTTCTCCAACACCTCCTCGCTCACCTCGAAGAAGTTCCGCCGGTTCGCGCTCGGGATCAGCGCCTTCTTCGCTCCATTGTCCATCGCGATCTGCAGGGGCTCCATCAGCGAGCGCACTGGCTTGATGTTGCCCTGGATGCTCATGTCTCCCAGCACCAGCAGGCCCGGTAGCGGCGACGCCTTGCGCAGGGCCGAAAAGGTCGCCACGAAGAAGGCGATGCCCACCTCGGCCTCAACCTTGTTGCCCAGCAGGTCGATGGCCTCCACGTGGAAGTCGGAGGTGTCCAGCTCGCGGGCGACGCCGAAGGCGTTCTTGTTGGCCCGGAGGTAGCTGAAGGCGCGCTGGACCGACTCCTTGAGCGTGCCCTTCACGCCTCCTGCCGGCCGCAGCTTGCCCGTCCCCGACGAGATGCTCACCTCCAGGCGGAACAGCCCGACGGTGCCATCCCCGCTCACCGAGGCCGCGTAGATGGTGCCAGGGGGCAAGGGGTCGGCGGAGATCAGGTCGCGGCCGCCCTGCTCCGGCACCCCTACGAAGCGCTCCTCGCCGGTATCGGTGTCCACGTAGCTGAAGGACGTGTGGTAGTACTCGAAGGAGCCCATCTTCTTGAGCTGCTCCTTGACGCGGCGCCGGCCTTCGATGGCCAGGCCCAGGATCTCTTCGAGGTCCTCCTTGCTGACCTCCCCATGCGGGTGGAGGATCTTCACGAGCCCCGACACCGTGCGGCGGACGGCCTTGCGATCCCGCGCGTTGAGGTGCGCCCCCAGCGAGAAGTGGTGGTCGATGATCTCGGTGAAGTTGTGCTTGCGCAGCTCGCGCAGGGCCTCGGCCAGGTAGTCGACGACGAAGCCGTAGCCGTTGGTGAAGTGCTCGTTGCGCATCTTCGGCATCTCCCACCCGGGCAGGTAGAAGTGCAGGCGGTCGATGAAGGCCATGTCGTCGCGGATGACATCGGGCAGAGGAGCGAAGAGGTGCCCGGTCTGGACCATCACGTCGATGGGCTGCTGGGTGTTGCCGAACATGGCGATGCTGGCGTAGCCCGCCATCGAGTCCTGTCCCCGTTGGAACTGGCCCGACTCGCAGTAGGTCTTCATCGTGGTGATGACCTCCTTGGGCATCTTCTGGAGGTCGGCCACCTCGTCGAAGCCCACCACGTCCCAGATCTGCACCATGCCCTTGCGGCGGCCGTTCATGTATCCGAACAGGTTGGCGACGGTGGTAGGGCCGGTGAGCAGAGCCGAGTACGGCGACAGCTCCTGGATGGCGTAGCTCTTCCCGGTACCCCGGGGACCGAGCTCGATGATGTTGTAGTTCCGCTCGCACAGCGGGATGAGCCGGCTGAGGAAGAGCAGCTTGAGCCGCCGCTCCATGCCCACCGGCTCGTAGCCCATGCTCCGCACCATGAAGTCGATCCACTCGTCGGTGGTGAACTCCGCGCGAAGCCGCCGGTACTCGGCGATGTCGAAGGTGGCGAGCTGGATGGGCGTGAGCCTGGCGATACGGAACGGTGCCCTCTCGTCGGTATCGTCCCAGGTCATCTCGATCTGGGCCCAGATGCCGCCCATGAGGATGCGGTCGTACTCCCGCACGTAGTGGTCGGGGATGTGTACGAATTTGTGGCCGAAGTTGACGACCTCCGCCCAGTAGTGGGAATCCACCAGGCGCACCTTGATCTTGTCGATGAAGGCGTGCCGGCCCTGCTCCTTCACGCGGCTCTGGGCCTTGGTGGACTCGTCGGGGCGGATGTAGCCGTCGGCGAGGGTGTCGTTGACCACCTGCAGGCCCATCTGGATGGCCATCTCGTCCGAGGACGCGCAGTACTTGCCCAGCAGGTACTCCAGCACGAAGACCGGGACGTTGGCGCCCACCTTGACCTTGCGCACCAGGTCCTTGCGTACCACCTTGCCCGCGAACACGCGGTTGACCTTGTTGTCCAGCTCGTCCCGCTCAGCATCCCTTTGCATGGTCGGATCCATCGTCACATCCCCAGCTTCACAGCGATCTCGTTGGATTGGGCGAGCACCGCGTCGGTGTCGGGCTCCTGCGCCACAACCCGGAACTCTGCCACGTCGTCACGCATCAGCATCATACCGATGCTGGCGGTGCGTCCCGGCAGGAGGGTCACCGTGCCCGAGGCGCGGTCGAACTCAGAATCCACCGCCATCCCTGCCTGGCCCACGACCTGGCCGTCCGCCACGAGCACCAGGCGGACCCGCACGGGGTCCTGGGAGAACAGGTCGGCTCCCACCACGACGCGCATCCCGAAGGTGCGGTTGGTCAGCACCTTGGGGAGGTTGTCGAGCTGTACCTTCGAGCCACGCACGGGCTGCTCGGCCCCCTTGGCCGGCATGCGAAGGCTCACCACGGGGATCACCATCTCCTGGAGGCTGATCCCACCGTGGTGGAAGGCCAGGTCTCCGCCCGTTCGGAACAGCGCCAGACCCCGGGGAAAGATGAAGTCCAGGTCGGTGTCGTAGCCGAGGTTCGCGCCCCCCACCCGCAGGCATGCCGCGGGCGTCTGTCCACCGCGCCCCGCCCAGCACCGACGATGCTGGTCCACCGTGTCGCCACCGGGCCTGTCCATCAACATGTCTTCATCCTTGCGGACGGCGAACTGGTGGCCGTGGTCAGCGGTGATGACGAAGTGCTCGTACCCCACCCGAGCGAGCTTCCGCACCGCCCGGGCGATGTTGCCGATGATGGTGTCCATGATCTGGCGGGCCAGCAGCCCCCCGTCCATCTCGCCCAGGCCGTCGATGGACTGCGAGCGCACGATGAGCAGCTTGTTGCCGGCGAGTTCCTTCTCCAGCCGGCGTGTCCTCCGCTGCAGCAGGGTTCCCAGGTCCAGGTCCTTGACGCCCGGGTACCGCGCCTGGAGGTACTTCTGGCGGTCTTGGTGGTCGGTCAAGACGCGGTCGTCGATGCGGGCCGCCAGGCTGCCCTTGTGCTCGACCACGGAGTAGCTGGCAGACGCCCCTGGCAGCAGCGCGGCCATGCCCAGGACGGTGATCGACGGAAGCACGCTCACCGCGGGGGCCAGCGTCACCGCTTCGCCATCGCTGAGCTGCTCCACCAGGTCCGCGCCCATCTCGTAGCGCATGGCGTCCACGAAGAAGTACGCCGTGCGGTCCCCGGTCACATCGACGACCTCGGGATGGATCCGCGTCTGGTGCAGCACCCCCGGGACAGTCCAGCCGCTGGCCATCAGGGCCTTGGTGTAGCCCTTGGCCATCTCGGCGATCAGCGCCTCGTGGTGGCGTCGGACCCGGCCCAGGGCCTTCTCCAGGGCCTCCTCCGGCTCCTCCTGCATCTTGGCGATGAACGCCTCCAAGGCGCGCTGGGCCCGGTCGACCTCGAACCAGTCGGCAGCGTAGGACTCGACCCACTTCCTGGCGGAGCTGTTCGCCCTCTGCAGCAGCGGGCGGACCCGGGTCACCTGCTGGCCCAGCTCGGCCATCAGCCGCGCGGCTTCCCACTGAGCGAAGCGCTCCAGATCGCGGTCGACCCAGAAGCTGCGCCCGCGGGCGGCGATGATCTCCAGGGCCCGGGCGTAGTGCGCATCGGCGATCAGCTCGGCGGTGTGGGCCAGCAGCGCCCGCTCCTCGAAGCGGAAGGTGTCGATGGTCCCCAGCGCTGCCGGGTCGAGCCCAACCGTGCCGAGGCCCAGCTCCGCCTCCAGTTCGTCGGCCATGGCCACGTAGGCGTCGGCGTGCTCCTTGCGCAGTCCTGCAGCCACCGTGGTGATGCGCTCCCGCTCTTCCCTGGCGTCGGGCGCCGGGACGAGATCGAGGTTGGCGGGTGGGGTGCAGCGCAGGTCCTGGCGAAACTCGTTGACCAGGACGAATCGCAGCGTCTGGCGGCGGGCCTTCGCCAGGGGCGTGTCCGCCTCCAGGGCGAAGCCGAGGCGCGCCTGGACGAGGCGGTACAGCTCGGGGATCGCCTGCCTGGCCTCCAGCCTGGCGTCCAACTCGGGGTCGGCGAGCCACCGGATCAGGATCCGCTCGCTGTCCTTCTCGGAGACCACCAGTTGCACGACGGAGCCCTGGCCGTCCCCGCCCTGCTCCATGTAGGCGACGACGTCGTGGTAGGTGAGGTTGTCGGCCGCCAGCATCTGGTCGATGTCGCCGTCGGTGAACCACCGGCGCAGGACATTGCGGGCCAGCCGGCGGAGCTGGGGCTCGTAGGTGGTCCCGGCCTTCTCCATCTCCATGAGCACGGAGCCCTGGCGATCCCGCTCCTCCCCGGGCAGGTACACCAGCAGGGGCTCGGGCTTGTCGAGGGACAGGATGGGCTCGGCGGACGCCTTGAGTGCGAAATAGGAGCCCTCGAAGCGCAGCAGGTGGGTCTGCTTGTCCTCCACCCACACCCTGGGGATGCCGCCCTGACCTTCCGGAGGTTCAAGGGGGCGCAGCTCGTCGATGAAGCCCTCGAACTCCCGGCGCGGGTCGTAGAAGACCACCACCGTGCGCTTCTGGATGTCGCGGAGGAGCTGGGTCGCGATGTACTTGTGGAAGGCGTTGGTCATGCGTCCTTGCCTCCTGGGGGCGACCCTGGCGATGGGTCACGCAGCCCGGCGCTGCTCCCCGCCGGGTTGTCGCTCACCCGTGCGCAGCTACGCGGTTTGTGGATCACGAAGCCCCGTTCCATGATCAACAAGAGGCGTTGCTTCGCACCCGTGCGCATCAAAACACCTCCTGGCCTTCGGCGATGTTGAGCAGCCTGGGGAAGGTGAGGACGGCCGCCCGTCGGCCGCGACCTGGGGAGATCTCCTTGACGAGGCCGTTGTTCTTGAACACGGTCAGCAAGCGGCGGGCCGTCGGGTTCGGGATCTGCGAGTCCCGAACGAAGTCCGTGCTCTTGAAGATGGGCCGGCTGAACAGCCAGTCCAGCGCTCCCACCGCGTACTGGGAGTGCGTCCACTCCACCACCTGGGGCTTCAGCCCCTCGTAGAGCTGGAGGATGGCCTGGGCCTTCTCCTGGTTGTCGCGGGCCTGCTGCTGGACCCCCGCGAGGAAGAACGCACACCACCCGGTCCAGTCCCCGTCCCGGGACACCGCCAGCAGGCGCTCGTAGTACGCGTCGCGGTTCGCTTCGAGGTAGGCGCTCATGTAGAACATCGGCTGGCGGATCAAGCCGCGTTGCCACAAGAACAGCGGAATCAGCATCCGACCGAGCCGCCCGTTGCCGTCCAGGAAGGGGTGCAGGGCCTCGAACTCCGCGTGCAACAGGGCGAGCTGGACCAGCCGATCCGCGTAGTCCTCGTGGATGAACCGCTCCCACCGGCCCAGCGCTCCCGGGAGATCGTTGGCTGCAATCGGAACGAAGCTGGCCTCTTCGATGGTCGAGCCGGGCGCACCGATCCAGTTCGGGATGCGCCGGAGCTCGCCCGGCGCCTTGCCTTGCCCTCGCACGCCGTCGAGGAGCACCTGGTGCACGCCCCGGACCACGCGAAGCGAGAGGGGCAGCTTCTCGAGCATCTCCTCAGCGACCCGCATGGCCCTTCGGTAGTTGAGGACCTCGTGGATGTCTTCCCGCCGGGCATCCGACAGGTCCGGCGCGGCGACCTCCGCCTCGAACTCCAGCACCTCGCCCATGGTCGCCTGGGTGCCTTCGATGCGGGAGGAGAGGACGGCCTCCTGGGTGACCAGGGGGCTGAGCAGGACGCTCGCGTTGGGGATGGCGGCCAGGGTCCCGTCGTAGCGAGCCACAGCCGCCGAGGCCGGACCGAGCAACGGGATCAGCCGGGGCCAGTCGAGCGCTTTGGGCGGAAAGGCGCCCACATGGTAGTGAACTGGAGTCGCCATCAGGCCCCCCTCTTGACGTGGTACCGCGTCCCCCGCGCCCTGCCCGTCTTCTCGACCTGGCCGCGGTCCAACAGCACCTTGATGGCGCGGTTCCACTCCGCTGCGGTGATGCCCACGGCGTCGAGCACGTCGTTCTTCGAGGCGCCGCCGGCCACCTGGGCGATGGCCTGCTGGACCTTGGCGACCAGGGCCTCGTCGATGGGGGCCGCGCTCCGTCCTCGGCGAGGCGCGGGGCTTCGGGAAGCGGGGGAGCGCCGGCGGCCCCCGCGTCGCGCGGGCTTGCGACCGGCCACGGGGGCCGGCGCGGAGAGCAGGTCGTCCAGGGCGGCCTTCACCGCGCTCGAGGAGCGCTCGTCGATGAGGACCTGGACGGTGGCGTCGTCCACCTGGCGCGGGCGCCACTTGCCCTGGTCGTCCTCGTACCAGAAGTCATCTTCGAGCCCGTGGGCGATGGCCAGGCTGCGGTCCTCCCGGCACTTGGGCACCACCCGCTCGGGCCACAGGTGCATGGCCAGGTGGGCCCAGTCGTAGTCGCCGGCGACGAGCCTGTCCCAGACCTTCTTGACCTCCTTCTGCCAGCTCTTGTGCTGGGGCACCAGCCGCCAGAGGGGGGCGAAGTTGATGATCACGCCGTCATCGAGGTCGGGGTTCCACAGCGGGGCGATGCGGGCGACCTCGGCCTTGAAGCCGCGGAGTTCCTCGACGAAGGACTCCTGGGCGTCGATCTCGGCCCGCTGGCCGCGGGAGGGCTCGGGCCCGGCGTCCTGGACGAGCTGGGCGAGCCTGGACTGCTCGTGGGAGAGCTTGGGGGCGACGAAGTCGTTCAGCAGCCGGTAGAGGGTGTCGCGGGTGAAGCGGTGGACGTAGAGCCACGCCGAGTAGGAGGCCGAGGGCGTGGCGAGCTGCCAGTAGATGGGCGCCTTGCGGCGGCTCTTGGAGTAGGTCTTGATGTGGGCGGGGAAGAAGTCGCGGGCGAACCAGCCGCGCAGATCGCCACCCCGGGCGCCCACCAGGTCGGCGGCCTCGTGCCAGCTGG
>RFKJ01000787.1 GCA_003694325.1 Deltaproteobacteria bacterium | reverse complement strand
GGAGCGGGCGCTGCTCGCCCACCTCCTGGGGAGCGCCGACCGGGTCCACCTGTCCTGGCCGTCCTCCGACGACGACGGGCGCCTGGTCCCGGTGTCGCCCCAGATCGAAGCGTTGCGCCTGGCCCGCCCCGACCTGGCGGTCCAGGTGGTGCCGGTCCCCGGATCGGCCTCGGATCCGCCGCCGGGCCTCGAAGCGGTGCCCCGGCCGCCGATGGAACACGCGATGCGGGTCGCCCTGGGTGGCGGACCCGACGATGCCGAGGCGGTGGCCCTCGTCGCCCTGGCCATGGGCCGGAACCCCGGCGCCGCGGTGGCGGCACGGGCCCGGGTCCGGATCCGCCAGGAGATGGACGCACCGCCGGGGTCGCTGGGCCTGGGGCCCTACCTGGGCCTGGTCGGGCCGGTGATCGGGGCGGACCCCCGGCGGGGACCCGTCGCGGTGACCACCCTGGAGCGGGTGGCGACCTGCGGCTGGCAGGCCTTCCTGTCCCACGTGCTGCGGGTGGAGGCCCCGCCCGCGGCCTCCGCCGACCTGCCGGCGATCGACGAACGACTCGTCGGGACCCTGGTCCACGCGGTCCTGGAACGGATCGTGCGCGACGCCACGGACCTCGACGACCGGGCCCTGGACCTGGATGCGGCGCTGCGCCGGTCACCGACGCCGGTCCCCTGGCCGCCGCCGACCGTCCTCGACGCCCTGGTCACCCGCCTGGGCGAACAGCTCGCCCGCGAAGAGGGGCTGGGCCTTCCCGGGCTGTGGCGGGTCCTGGCCCGGCGGGCGCACCCCTACCTCGACGTGGCCCGTGCCTTCGACTGGAAGGACGGCCCGCCCCCGGTGCTGGCGGTCGAGGTGGAGGGCCGGGTGGAGATGGCGGTCGACGGCGCACCGCGGTCGATCCACTTCCGGGCCGACCGGGTGGATCGCGATCCCGAGGGCCGGGTCATCGTGACCGACTACAAGACCGGCAAGCCGGTGTCCACGCTCAAGACCCCGGCCCGGCGCGACGCGGCGGTATTCGACGCCCTGGCCCGCGGGGAGCGCATCCAGGCGGCCCTGTACGCCCGCGCCGCCGGCGGGGACTCCGTGGGGCGCTACCTGTCGCTGAAGCCCGACGTGGTCGAGGCCGACGACAACCGCCGGGAGGCGCGCCTGCCCTCGGAGACGAACACCAGGCCGGAGGTGATGGATCGCCTCGCCCTGGTCGTCGAGCGGGTGATGCGGGCCTGGGATGCCGGCAGCCTCCTGCCGCGCCTGGTCGACGACCGCGGCGAGGTCCCGTCGGCCTGCGACTGGTGCCGGGTGCGCGCCGCCTGCCTGCAGGGGGACACCACGGCCCGGAAGCGCCTGCTGGCCTGGGCGGAGGGAGAGTCCCGCGGGCCGCGGGGACCCGCGTCGGCCCGCGACCTGTGGCGGATCGCGGACCCACCCGACGGCAACCTTGGGGAGGAGACGGCATGACCTCGACCACCTCGAACCCCGACGGTCGGCACGTCGACCGCCGGCAGGACCAGCGAGCCCGCGATCTGGCGCGGACCTGCTTCGACCGACCGGTCGTCGTCGAGGCCGGCGCCGGAACCGGCAAGACGGCCACCCTGGTGGCCCGGGTCCTCACCTGGGTGCTGGGGCCCGGGTGGGACCGGGAGCGTGCCCGGCGGGCCCGTAGCGGCCAACCCCGGGACGACCAGGAAGTGGCCAGCGGGGTGCTGGGTCGGGTGGTGGCGATCACCTTCACCGAGGCGGCCGCCGCGGAGATGGCCGATCGCGTGGGACAGGGGTTGCGGGGTGTCGCGGCCGGCGCTCCCCCGATCGGGCTGCCCGCCGCGGAGCTGCCGCCGGACGCCGCCGCGCGTGCCCGGGCGCTGCTCGCCAGCCTCGACAGCCTCGAGGTCCGCACCATCCACTCCTTCTGCGCCCGGCTGCTGCAGGAACATGCCATCGCCGCCCACCTGCACCCGGCCTTCTCGGTGGATGCCGAGGGCACGGCCCTGCGGGAGTTGATCGAGGAGGTCGTGCGCGAGGCCCTCATCGCCGGCTACGGCGACGATCCCGATCCCGACCTGATGGCTCTCGGCGAGGCAGGCACCGGCCCCCAGGACCTGGTGGCGGCCCTCCAGGCACTGTCAGAGGCCTGCGTCACCGCCGACCAGCTCGACCGGGACCCGCTGCAGGACCCGGTGGTCGACACGCTCCTCGCCCAGCTCTGGCAGGACCTCCGCACCGTGCGGGATCACCTCCGGGCGCTGGCGGGGACGAAGGGCCGGACCAACCTGCGGTCGCTCCTCGACGACCTGGAAGACATCGTCGACGGCCCCACCCCGTCGCTGGACTCGGCGATGATCCTGGCCCGGGACCTGCTGGAAGGCCGGGCCAGCCCCCTCGACAAGCTCCGCACGGGCAAACTCACAAAAACCGAGCGGAAGCTCCTCTCCGACACCGGCCCGCTGCTGGAGGCCGGCGCGCGGATCCAGCCGGTGCTGCGCATCCTCGCGGACCTCGACCCGGAAGCGCTCCACCGGACCGTCCGGGTGCTCGTCCCCCTCCTGCGCCAGGTGGAGGCGCGTCGCCACCGGCGGGGCCTGCTCACCTTCGGCGACCTGCTGGCCCGGGCGGCGGACCTCCTCGACCGCCACGCCGACGTGCGGGCCGGGATCCGCCAGCACATCGACCAGCTCCTGGTCGACGAGTTCCAGGACACCGACCCGCTCCAGTGCCGGATCGTGGCCCACCTGGCCCTGGAAGGACCCGCCGACTCGCGCCCCGGCCTGTTCATCGTCGGCGACCCCAAGCAGTCCATCTACGGGTGGCGCCGGGCGGACCTCGCCGCCTACGAGGAGTTCGTCGACAAGGTGGTCGCCGCGGGGGGAGAACGGGTCCGCCTCGTGGTCAATTTCCGCTCCGTGCCGGCGGTGCTCGACGCCGTGCAGGGGGCACTGGAGCCGATCATGCGGCCCCGCCCCGGGCTGCAGCCGGCGTTCCAACCGCTCCTGCCCTGCGATGCCCTGGCCGACGCCCCCGGATTCCACCGGGCCGGCCACCAGCCGGTCGAGGTGTGGAGCTGCTGGGTCTGGGAGGACGGCGAGCCCGCGAAGCGACAGACCAAGCCGCCGGTCCGGACCCTCGAAGCCCAGGCGGTGGCCCGGGACATCGCCCGGGTCCACGCCGAGGGAGTCGCCTGGTCGGACATCGCCGTGCTGTTCCGGGCGTCCACCGACCTCCCGACGCTGGTGGATGCGCTCCGCGCCGCGGGGGTCCCCTACGCCGTCAGCCGGGACCGCAGCTACTTCAAGCGGCGGGAGATCACCGACGCCATCAACCTGGTGAGCGTGGTCACCGCCCCCCACGACCAGGTGGCCCTGGTGGGCTGGTTGCGGTCGGCGATGGTCGGCGTCCCCGACGCCGCCCTGCTCCCCCTGTGGCGCCACGGCCTGCCCCGCGAACTGGCGGCGTTGACCGGCCCCGACGACTCGCGCCTCTCCGCGATCCAGGACATGCTGCAGGCCGCGGCCGCCGAGCTGGCGGCCATCCGTCCCCCCATCGTGGGACTGGACCGCATCGACGGGTGGGAGCACTCGGCGATGCAGGCGGTGCGGGGCCTGGCTCGGATGCGCCGCAGCCTCCGCGAGGATGCCTGCGACCGGTTCGTCCGGTGTCTCCGGGAGGAGAGCCTGGTCGAGCTGGGCGAGGCCGGGCGGTACATGGGGACCTTCCGGCTGGCCAACCTCGACCGCTTCTTCCGCGGACTCCGCGACGGACTCGCCGAGGGAGGAGACATCCAAGCCGTCCTGCGGTCCCTGCGCGAGGGCCTGGCCGGGAGCCGCGAGGAGGAGGAGGGCCGCCCGCAGGAGGCCGCCGAAGACGCCGTCCAGCTCATGACGATCCACAAGTCCAAGGGCCTGGGCTTCGGCCACGTCTACATCGTCGGCCTCGACAAGGGCAGCTCCTCCTCGGGCCCGGGCACCGAAGTCCACGATGGCGCTGCCTGGCGCCTGCTCGGGCAGCAGACCCCGGCGATGCACATCCGGCTGGACCATGCCCGGCGGGTCGCTGCCGCCGAGCAGGTCCGCCTGCTCTACGTGGCGATGACCCGGGCCCGGCAGCGCCTGGTGCTCACCGGCCTGTGGCCGTTCACCAGCCAGCGGCAACCCGACGTCGATGCCGCCCGGTCGATGATCGATCTGCTCGGCGCCTGGGCGGCGGTCCCCGAGGACCTGGCCGCCGTCGCCGTGGACCTGGAGCCGGACGTCGACCGGCTGCCGGGCCCCGACGCGCTGCTGGTGTTCCCCGGCCGGGTCGAAGCGCCGGACCGGGAGACGCAGGCCACTGCGAAGCCGGGCACCGACCAGCCGGGCATCGCCGCCCGCGCCCGGGCCGACGCCGACCGGATCGCGGCCGCCCGGCAGGCGGCCCGCCGGCGACAGCAGCGGCCCTGGACCTCGACGGCGTCGGAGGAAGCGCACGCCCGGCTCCTGGCCGAGGAG
>RFKJ01000786.1 GCA_003694325.1 Deltaproteobacteria bacterium | reverse complement strand
GGGCGGCGCTTCCGCCGGCCGACGAACCGTCGGACGACGGGGCAGCGCTGCCGCCGGCCGAGCCGCCGCCGGCCGAGGGCGCCCTGCCCGAGGCGCCCGACGACAGCGATTCGCCCACTGAGTAGAATGACCCCATCGCCGCCCGTGCCGCGGGCGGTGCTCCGCGCCTCGCCTCCCCAGTCGGAGTCCTCCGATGCCTGCTCTCGTGCCCCTCAGCCTGCCTGGCGCGATCCTGTTCCTGTCGTCTCCGGCCCGCGCCGACGTGTGCAAGAACGACAAGATCCAGGACATGAACTGCAACAACATCGAGGTCACCGACGAGGTCCCGGTGGACCTGGACGACCCCGAGTGTGCATCCCACGTCGACGAGAACGGGCAGGTCCTGGTCAACGCCGACTACTACATCGACTACGAGACCTTCGGCTGCCAGTACCCGGTCATCGACTACAGCGATCCCAAGGATCCCTGGGACCTGGACCCCGACCGCGACGGCCTGTGCTCGACCGCCTTGTTGATGCCCCCCTACATCGCAGTGGGCAGCACCGGGGCGCTCCAGTACGCGCTGTCCTGTGACAACTGCCCGGGTGACTACAACCCCGACCAGCTCGACACCGACTGCGACAACGTCGGCGACCCCTGCGACAACTGCCCCGAGATCTACAACGACGACCAGATGGATCTCGACATGGACTCGGTGGGCGACGTCTGCGACAACTGCGTCCTCGACCCGAACCCGTCGCAATCCGACATCGACGGCGACGGCGTCGGAGACATCTGCGACAACTGCCCCGACGTCCCCAACCCCGACCAGGCCGACGTCGACGAAGACGGAATCGGCGACGCCTGCGACAACTGCCCCGACCGGCTCAACGAGTCCCAGCTCGACAGTGACGGGGACGCCGTCGGCGACATCTGTGACAACTGCGCCGAGCTGTCCAACCCGGGCCAGGAAGACGTCGACGCCGATGGCATCGGCGACATCTGCGACAATTGCCTGGACGTCGCCAACAGCGGCCAGGGCGACCAGGACCGGGATGGGGTCGGCGATTCCTGCGACCCGTGCCCCCTGGTCTACAACCCGAACCACCCCGACAGCGACGGCGACGGGGTGGGGGACGAATGCGACACCTGCCCCGACATCGTCGACCCCACCCAGCTCGACAGCGACGGCGACGGCGTCGGTGACATCTGCGACGTCTGTCCCGATGTCTACGACCCCACCCAGCTCGACCGCGACCAGGACGGCGTCGGCGACTGGTGTGACAACTGCCCGGTGGACGCCAACCCGGACCAGGAAGACGCCGACAACGACGGCATCGGCGAGGTCTGCGACGGCAACCGTCGGGTTCGCGGCGGCGCCGCGCAGTGCTCGGCCGTCGCCCCCCTGGGCGGCGGGTTGCTGCTCCTGTCCGGCCTGCTCACCGCCGGCCTCCGCCGCCGACACCACCCCTGAGGCCCGCCATGACCCCCACGCTCCTCGGATTTGCGTTCGCCACCGCGCTGTCGTCCACGCCGGCCCACGCCTTCCAGTGCATCGAGGGCTGCGCCCTGCCCCAGGACATGTGTTTCCCCGCACCCGAGACCCCCTGCAAGAACGAGCTGACCCAGGACCTGAACTGCAACGGCATCGAGGTCGGCGACGAACAGCCCGTCGACCTCTCGGATCCGCTGTGCGCCTCCACCGTCGACGATGAGGGCAACCCCTACCCCAACGCCGACTACTACCTCGACTACGCCAGCTACGGCTGCCGCTACCTCGTCGTGGAGTACGACGCCGACGGTGACGGCCTGGGGGCCGGGCAGGTCACCATCATGGACGACAACAACCTCGCCGAGGCGACCATCACCCTGGCCTGCGACGGCTGCCCCGACATCCCCAACAACGACCAGCTCGACACCGACTGCGACGGGACCCCCGACGTCTGCGACAACTGCCCCGAGGTCGGCCAGGTCTACTTCTCGGCCAGCGACTCCGACAGCCTCGGCGACTGCTGCGACAACGCCCCTCTCGTCGCCAACGAGGACCAGTCCGACATCGACGAGGACGGCATCGGGGATGTCTGCGACATCTGCCCCGAGGTCGCCAACATCTACCAGCCGGCCACCTGCCTGGCCTGCGAATCGGATGCCGATCCCGAGCTCTGCGACCTGCTCACCTGCCAGAACCTCTGCGGGGACGGGGTCGGCGACGAGTGCGACAACTGCCCCACGGAGCTCAACGACGACCAGCTCGACAGCGACGGCGACGGGCTGGGCGATGTCTGCGACAACTGCTTCGAGGACGAGAACCCCGACCAGAACGACGAAGACGGCGATGAAGCGGGGGATGTCTGCGACAACTGCCTGGGCCTGGAGAACCCCAACCAGCTCGACAGCGACCGCGACGGCCTGGGTGACTCCTGCGACGACTGCCCCTACGACTACGACCCCGACCAGCTCGACAGCGACTTCGACGGCTTCGGCGACGCCTGTGACGACTGCCCGCTGCTGGCCAACACCGTCCAGCTCGACACCGATGGCGACGGGGTGGGCGACGTCTGTGACAACTGCCCCGCCCTGGCCAACCCGACCCAGCTCGACCGGGACGGCGACGGGCTCGGCGACTGGTGCGACAACTGCCCCACGGTGATCAACCTCGACCAGTCCGACGAAGACGCCGACGGCATCGGCGACCTGTGCGACGGGGATCGCCGGATCCGCGGCGGAGCCGCGAGCTGTGCGGCGGTGGCCCCCGCCGGCGGCGTGCTGGTCATGGTGACCGGGCTGCTTGGCCTCGCCTTGCGGCGGCGGGCCGCCTGACGGACCGTGCGGCCGATTGCCCGGTGCCGGCCCACCCGGGCGAAGGGTCCACCGGGGGGTGGCCGTCGTCGGGCAGCGCGACCCCGGTGACCCTCCACGAGGAGGGGGGCGCGGCGACCTTCACCGCAGCAGGGGGCGCACCGCCTCCAGCAACGGCATGTCGGCGGCCGCCCACTCCACCTCGTCCAGCGTTCGGGAGTCGAGCCAACGGAGCGCCGCGTGTTCCCGGGGCTCGGGCCGACCTGCCACCAGCTCGCAGCGCATGGCGGACAGGTGGATGGCACCGTCGGGGTAGCGGTGCAGGTGGCTGGCCAGGCGCTCGCCGACCGCCACGGTGACGCCCAGTTCTTCGGCAAGCTCGCGGGCCAGCGCAGCGGCATCGGATTCCCCGGCCTCCACCTTGCCGCCGGGCAGCTCCCACAGCCCTCCCCGGGGCCCTCCCGGCGGACGGCGGGCCGCCAGCACCCGGCCCCCGACGATGATCGCGCCCGCCACCACCCGCAGGGGCCCGGTCATGGCGCCACCCGGCTGCCGGCGCTGTCCAGCAACGCCTCGGCGGCCCGTCGGGACGCGTCGCTGACCTCGATGCCCCCCAGCATCCGCGCCAGCTCCTCCCGACGCTCGGCATCGCTGAGCGCCACGATCCGGCTACGGGTCCGTCCGTTCTCCACCTCCTTGTCCACCCGCAGGTGGCGATCGGCGTAGGCGGCGATCTGGGGCAGGTGGGTGATGCACAGCACCTGGTGTCGGCGGCTGATGTGCCGGAGCTTCTGGCCGATCACCTCGGCCACGGCCCCGCCCACGCCGGTGTCGACCTCGTCGAAGACGTAGAGACCTCCCGGATCCACGCCCTGCAGCACGCACTTGAGGGCCAGCAGCGCCCGCGACAGCTCCCCACCGCTGGCCACCCGGCGCAGGGGCCGCGGCGGCTCGCCGGGGTTGGGGGCGATGAGGAACTCGGCCCGATCGATCCCCGACGCGGTCAGGCGCGCCCCATCCACCTGCAACGGGTCATCGTCGTCGCCCTCCACCGGGGAGACCTCGACCTCGACCCGGGCCCCCCCCATCCCCAGGCCGGCAAGCTGGGCCGAGATGCCCCGTCCCAGCGCCTCGGCCCGGTCGTGACGGGCGGCGGACAACGCCCGGGCGTGGGTCCGGGCTTCGTCCACCGCCTCCGCCAGCGCAGCGACCCGCTCGTCCAGCTCGATCTCGAGCGCTTCCAACGCCGCCAGCTCGTCGCGCAGCGCGGCCGCCCGCTCCACCGCCGCATCGGCCGAGCCCCCGAACCGCCGCCCCAGCGCCCGCAGGGCGTGGAGCCGCTCCTCGACCTCGTCGAGACGCCCGGGCTCAGCCTGGAGGCGCTCGCCGTGGTGTTGCAGGTCGCGGGCCAGCTCCTCGAGTTCGGTGCGCAGCAGCTCGACCCGCTGGCTCAGCTCGGTCAGCGCGACGTCGTACCGTCCCGCGTCGGCGAGGTCGTGCCCGACCTGGTCGAGGATCCCCACCACCGCGTCGTCGGCGCTGTACAGCCGCTGTTCGGCCCCGGTCACCGCCTGCCAGAGGCGGTCGAGGTGGGCGAGCCGCTGCAGCTCGGCTTCGAGCCGTTCCTGTTCCCCCGGCTGGGGATGGACGCGCTCGATCTCGGCGAGCTGGAACCGCAACAGCTCCATGCGCTCGCCCCGCTCGGCGAGCCGGCGCCGGGCATCGGACAGCGCCGTCGCGGCCTCCGACGCCCGTCGAAATGCTGCCTCGACGCAGTGCCGCTGGGCGAGCAGGCCCCCGAACCGGTCGAGGTGGGCGAGGTGGGTGGCCGGATCCACGAGGGTGTGGTGCTCGTGCTGCGAGCAGATGTCCACCAACCCCGCCGAGAGCCGGGCGAGCTGGCTGGCCGTGGCCAGGCGGCCGTTGATGAGTGCCCGGCTCCGCCCCTGCGGCTGGACCACGCGCCGGACCAGGATCTCCTCGTCGGCCGGCAGCCCCAGTGCCTCCAGCCGCTGCCGGGCGATGTCGGCGCCGGGGACGAACAGGGCCTCGACCTCGGCGCTCTCGGCCCCGCTGCGCACCAGGTCCTGCCGGGCGCGGGCCCCCAGCACCAGGTGCAGGGCCGACACGAGGATCGACTTGCCGGCACCGGTCTCGCCGGTGACGACGTTGAGGCCCGGGCCGAGCACCACGTCGACCTCGTCGATGATGGCGAAGTTCTTGATCCGGAGCACCGACAACATGGGCGCCTCGCGACGGACACGGCCGGCTGCCCGGCCCGGGGAGGTCTTCTCTCAGGAGCTTGTCGCGTCAAGACCCTGGTAGCACGGCGGCCGGGAGTCGTACCGGGCAGAATTCGTCCTCCTCCGGAGGGCCGGCGCCGGCCGGCTCATCAGGGAAGCAGGACCCGGATGAGCACCGTGATCTCGTCCAC
Source organism: Deltaproteobacteria bacterium (assembly GCA_003694325.1). Classification (GTDB taxonomy): domain Bacteria; phylum Myxococcota_A; class UBA796; order UBA796; family UBA2385; genus J125. The sequence continues at coordinate 3,494 of RFKJ01000786.1, read as the reverse complement.
CCAGATCGAGTCGTCCCCCACGGCGTAGATGGTGACCACCCGGTACTGGTCGGCCTCGCTCGGCGCCAGCACGCCGAGCAGGTCCAGGGTGAAGGGGACGACATCCTCGCCGGGGGTCAGGCCGCTGACGTCGACCACCTCGGGCTGGATGTCGACCACGAATCCCGCCGGATCGTCGACCGTGACCGCCAGCTCCGAAAAGGAGATCGACTCGACGAGGTCTTCCACCGCCCCGGCCAGCAGCTCGGTGGTGTCGTCGGAGCCGGTGTTCCAGTCGAAGACCAGCGGGTCGTCCACGCTGCCGTCGCCGTCCAGGTCGGCCAGCGAGGCGGTGTCCATGGCCAACTCCAGCATCTGGGGCGTACAATCGTGCATGCCCGGCGAGCAGATGCCGACGAGGTAGGCCCCCAGCTCCTCGGCGGCGGCCACCACGTCGCGATGCCCGGCGTCCTTGAAGCAGCCGCCGGCCATGCGGTAGTCGTCGGCGTGGTCGGCGTCCTTCAGGGAGTCGTCGGTGGCGTAGATCACCACCGGCAGCGAACGGGCACGGAACCCCATCCCTCCCAGGTCTCCCCCCCCGAGGGTCGACTCGTCGTTGTGTTCGCCTCCCAGGCCCCCGAAGGGATCGGTGGGGCTGGCGTCGAAGGGACGGACATCCTGGTCTTCGTCGTAGACGGTGTCGCAGTTCATGTCGTAGCCGACGCCGGTCAGGGCCTGCAGCAGCCCCTCCATGCCCGACTCCGGGTAGTCGCCGCCCACCCCCCCGGCGTGGCTGTCGACGTCGGCCAGCGCCGCCTCCATCAAGGGGACCGACGTGGTGATCTGCTGCTGCATCCGGAAGGGCAGGGCGCCGGTGGTCGAGGCTCCCGTGGACTCCAACGGGTAGTCCTCGAACGTTGCGAAGCCGAAGGCGATGTCGGGAATCGTCGTCGACAGCCGGTCGACGATCGAGCGGAAACCGGCGCGCAGGGCCCCCGCTTCGTCGATCATCGAGGCCGTCGTGTCCAGAAGGAAGGCCACGTCGGCCCGCTGGATGGTGAGGCCGATGTCCACCTCCAGCTCGGTGTGGGTGCGGGGAGCCAGCTCCAGGTAGACGCCGTGGATCTGCGAACCGGCGTCGGTGGGATCGGTGCCGATGTACAGTTCGCCCCCATCGGGCACGCCGTCGCCGTCGGTGTCCGGATCGCGCGGGTCGGAGCCGGTGACCCCGATCTCAATCCCATCCTCGATGCCGTCGCCGTCGGCGTCGCGATCCTGGTGGTCGTACATGCCGTCGCCGTCGGTGTCCCGCGGCAGCCCCGATCCGTCGGCGTACCCCTCGTCGACGTCGGGCATGCCGTCGCCGTCGCTGTCGAGGTCGCGGCTGTCCTGGATCTCGTCCCCGTCGGTGTCGCCGTGCTCCCAGGCGTCGTCGATGCCGTCGTTGTCGCTGTCGGGGTCGACCCGGTCGTCCAGACCGTCGTTGTCGTAGTCGTAGGCGCCGCACCCACCGGGGATCCCCTCCTGAAGGTCCGTCAGCCCGTCGTCGTCGTCGTCCATGTCGGCGAGATCGGGGATCCCGTCCCCATCGCCGTCCCGCAGGGGCTCCTCGCCCGCCGGTCCCTCCAGCGTGTCGAGGATGCAGTTGCCATCGCTGTCGGTGTCCTGGAAGTCCGGCAGGCCGTCCATGTCGGCGTCCCGGGGCAGGGTCTCGGGGTCGGCGTCCCCGGCCTCGAGCCGGTCGAGGACCCCATCCCCGTCGGCGTCGACATCCAGCCGGTCCGGCGTGCCGTCCCCGTCGGCGTCGCCCACTCCCTCGTGGATGTCCAGGATGCCGTCGCCATCGGAGTCGACCTGCACCACGGGGGCGCTGCCGCCACCGGTGTCGTCCCCGGCCGGTCCACCATGGCCACAGCCCACGACCCCCGCCAGGAGACACGCGCCGGGGAGAAGGGTGCGGGTGACCCGGGAAACCGGGCGGGCGGCGGACATCGCGCCTCCGTCGTTGGTTGCCAGGGTAGCCGACGGGCGTGGCCATGATCAATGATCCCGACGGTTGCGACGCGTCAACGAACGAGCCCGACGACGACGATGACGGGGGTCGCCGGGCACGCATGGGTGGGGCCGCGACCGACGCGGGGATGGAACGGACCGTTCAACATCGTCGGCGCGACCTTCGACAGGCCGAGCCGGTGCGCGACTCTGCCCGGGACGGGGGAGACCGGATGGCATAGGGGGCTGGCCTCGCGACGGGACCCGGCGTCCCGCCGAGCGGAGCAGACATGCAGGTCGGCGTGGTTCGAGAGTCGGCCCCCGGCGAGCGGCGGGTGGCCGTCGCCCCCGACACGGTCGGGCGGCTGGAGAAGCTGGGGTTCACGGTCGCCGTGGAGCGCGGCGCGGGCGTGCTCGCCGGGTTCGACGACGCAGCCTACGAGCAGGCCGGCGCCCGGGTGGTCTCCCGAGAGGAGGCCTGGGGCAGCGACGTCGTGCTGAAGATCGACCCGCCCAGGGTGAACGGGGAGGTGGACGAGGTCGGGCTCCTCAAGCCGGGGGCGCTGTTCGTCAGCCTGCTGGACCCGGCGCGCAACGGCGCACTGCTGGACCGACTCGCCGCTGCCGGGGTGACCGCCATCGCCCTCGACCGGATCCCGCGGATCACCCGCGCCCAGAAGATGGACGTGCTGTCGAGCATGGCCAACATCGCCGGCTACCGGGCGGTGATTGAGGCAGCCCACGCCTACGGCAGCTTCTTCACCCCGCAGATGACCGCCGCCGGCAAGTCCCCGCCGGCCCGGGTCCTGGTCATCGGCGCCGGTGTCGCCGGCCTCGCCGCCATCGGCGCCGCCCGGAGCCTCGGCGCCGAGGTCCGGGCCTTCGACGTGCGGGCCGCCTGCCGGGAACAGGTCGAGAGCATGGGCGCCCGGTTCCTGGAGGTGGACCTCGAGACCGACGACAGCGGCGAGACCGAGGGGGGCTACGCCAAGGAGATGACCCCCGAGTTCATCGCCGCCGAGATGGCGCTGTTCGCCGCCCAGGCCGCCGAGGTCGACATCATCATCACCACCGCCCTCATCCCCGGGAAGCCCGCCCCGCGGCTCATCACCGAGGAGATGGTCGCCTCCATGAAGCCCGGCAGCGTCATCGTCGACCTCGCCGCCGCGACCGGCGGGAACTGCGCCGGCACGGTGCCCGGCGAGATCACCCGGGTGGGGGGCGTGACCATCATCGGCCTGACCGACCTGCCCAGCCGCATGGCCCGGGTCGCCAGCCGGTTCTTCGGCAGCAACCTCGCCCACCTCCTCGACGAGCTGGGCGGCACCGCCCGCCTGGAGGGGGACGAGGGACCGGTCGACCTCGAAGACGAGGTCTTCCACCAGAGCACGGTGGTGCTCCAGGGCGCCGTCCGCTGGCCCATCGAGCCGTTTCCCAAGAAGCCCGCACCGGCCACGCCACCCGCGGCGGCCCAGGCCGCGCCGGGACCTGCGGCGACCCCGGCCCCGGCCCCCACCAGCAGC
>RFKJ01000785.1 GCA_003694325.1 Deltaproteobacteria bacterium | reverse complement strand
GATGGCCGCGATCTCGTCGGGATCCAGCACGCCGTCGTAGAGCCGCACCTCGTCGAGACCGCCCCGCCAGGGCCAGGCGGTGCCGCCGACTTCGAAGCCGCTGCTGCTGTCGGCGGCGGGGATGGTGCCGTGGACGACGCCGGCCAGCTCGCCATCGATCGAGAAGGTGGCGTCACTGTACCGGTCGAAGGCCACCGCGACGTGCGTCCAGGTCGAGCGCGGCAGGTCGGCGGCGAGCACGTATTCCTCGACCCCCATGGTGACGAACACCAGGTCATCGCCGTCGCCGCCCAGCCCGAAGAACCAGCCGCCCTCGTCGCTGCCGAGGATCGCCTGGAAACCCTCCTCGACCGGCCGGATCCAGGCGGTCACCGTGAAGTCCTCGGTCCGCTCCAGGGCGGGGTCCATCGCCACCGGGGCCGGGACCACGCCGTCGTCGAAGCGCCACTCCGCCAGCAGGGCGGGGGCCGTGGTGTCGACCCGGACCGTGCCCCGCGCTTCGGAGCGCTGGCCCATGCCGTCGGTGGCTCGCACGCTGACGTGCACGGTGCCATCGGGCAGTGCGAGGCCGTCCAGCTCACCCTGCTGCTCGGCGCCCACCGCGGTCCAGTCCAACAGGTCCCGGCTGCCCTCGGAGGTGCCCAGCGCCACCTCGTAGCCGGCGATCCCGCTGCCCGGGTCGTAGAAGCCCGGCCACCACAGCGAGAGCTGCCCGCGGTCGGCCCACGGCTCCTCGGGAGCCCGGACCTCGCCGACCAGGGGCGGGGTGATGTCGGCAAGGGCCCGCAGCTCGGCCCGGGTCAGCGCGCCCCGGTAGACCCGCACGTCGTCCAGCGCGCCCACCCAGTGGCCGTCGGTTCCGTTGGCACCGAGCCACCACCGGCTTTCGGTGGTGGTGCCGCCGGCGTCACCCGGGACGACACCCCGCAGCTCCCCGTCCACGCTGAACCAGGCGCTGCCCCCGCTGTCCAGCACCACGGCGACGTGGGACCAGCGCCCGGTGGGGATGACGACCGGCAGGACGTAGTCCTGGACCCCCACCGTGGTCAGGAACAGGGCCCGCCGCCCCTCGGCCCGCGTCAGCCCGAAGACCAGCCCGCCGTCGTCCCACCCGTCGACCGCCAGGATCCGCATCACGTCGTCGTCGCGGTCGGGACGGATCCACGCCGCCAGGCTCAGGTCCTCGGTCAGCCCGGACAGGGCGTCGACCTCTCCGAGGAGGATCGCGCTGGTGCCGTCCAGCTCGAGGGCGGTGCCCAGGCGGTCGGCGGCACCGTCCACCCCCAGGGTCGCGCCGCCGCCCCACACCACGCCGTCCGCGCCACCGACCGCGTCCTCCACGGTGCCGCCGCCGGCCTCGTCGAGGGCCCAGTGCGCCACCAGGGTGGCCGCCGGGACGGGCCGGGTCTCGACCACGCAGCCCACGCCACCCGCCGCCAGGTCCAGGGCGATCACCACCTCCCCGCCGTCCTCCTCGACCGCCAGCGGGGCGTCGTTCCAGCAGTCCTCCCAGGTCGCCTCCGGCACGCTGTCCACGCGCATCACCTCGCCCGAGACGTCCCCACCGCTGGCGTTGTAGAGAGTCCACAGCCGGTGCCCATCGTCCTGGAACAGGTTGGCGTACACCCCGTCGACGGAGGTGTCGACCAGGGGGATCGGGTCCTCGCCGGCAAAGACCGCCCGCCAGGTGTGGAGCACCGACCATGCATGCCGGATCTCGGCCAGGGCCTCCTCGGAAAACCAGGCGTCATCCTCGAAATAGCCCATGTGCCGCGTCCCCTCGCCGTTGAAGAAGGCCAGGCGGACCCCCTCCACGTCGTCGCCCAGGGGGGCGTCCTGGGTCAGCAGTTCGAAGGTCTTGTGCAGCGGCAGGGCGAAACGCCGGATGGCCACCGGCACGGTCCGCGGGTCGTCGCGGAAGGAGCGGACCGCCTCGGTGAAGGAGCCGTCCTGCCACTGGCTGGCGACGTCGCCCGGCCCGGCCTCGGTGTAGAGCACCTGGTCGGGAGACATGGACCGGCGCAGCCCCTCCACGAAGGCCCGCTCGGCCTCGAGCTGCCCGGAGGGCACCGAGTGGTCGTGGTCTCCCCGGTAGCAGGGGTACTGGTAGCCGTAGCCGAACTGGTCGACGTAGAGGCCCGACGCCCCGACGCGCAGCTCGGTACGCCGCCCGTTGCGCAGGGCGAAGTGTTCCTGCCACTCGGCGACCGCCGGGCAGACGTGCCAGCTCGGGGCGTAGGTGGTGTACTCCTCGCCGTGGCTGTCCTGCAGCTCCCAGCTCTCCCCCCAGCGCTGACCCACCAGGCTCGGGGTGTCGAGCAGGTAGCCGTCGGTGTAGAGGCCGACCCCGATGCCCGCCTCCTGGAGCGCGTCGACCTCGGCCTGCAGGCCCGCCGGGTCGCCGAGCCAGCTCCACGGGTTGTAGTCACCCACCCGGCCATGGACCTCGTCCATGCCCCAGTCGAAGATGTGGACCCAGTCGACGCCGCCGAGCTGCTCGATGTCCTCGGCCAGGTACTCCTGGATGCGGAAGCGGCCGGTCTCCGGGTCGAAGGCGCCGGGGTGTGCCCCGAGTACCTCGTTGTCGTGGAGGTGGAGCTGGCGCAGGTTGAAGGCCTGGCGGAAGGCGTCCTTGGGGGCCGCCCGGGGCTGGTACCAGGTGCGCACCCAGCGCCGGTAGGCGTCCAGGGCGGCGTGCCAGTCGCTGTCGTGCACCCCCAGGGTGGCGTCGAGGGTGGTGCTGCCCTTCGCAGGGACGACCAGGTGGGGCCACTCCACCTCGAAGCGGCCGAACCCATCCTCGTCCTTGCCGACGCTGAAGGTCTTGTCGCGCGCCTGCAGGTCGCGGGTCATCAGCCACAGACCGGCGTCCCCCTGGTGGATCTCCATGAACTGGAGGGGGAGGAGCCCGCCATAGTACCGGCGATGGGTGGTCACCTCGTCGTCGAGGATCGGCCCGAGGGCGGGCAGGAAGTAGCCGAGCGGTTCGCCGTCCCCGGTGCCCAGGCCCCCGATGGTCGGAAAGCGCACGTCGGCCTGGACCGGGGTCGAGGCCGGGTTGGTCAGGACCAGGCGGATGCGGAGCTGTCCGTCCGGCTCCGCCGAGAGCTCCAGGGCCGCATCCAGGCTGGCGCCGCCGAGATCGTAGAGGGGCTCCGCCCCCGACAGCCAGGCCGGCCCCGATGTCGCGGCCAGGAAGGTCAGCGCATCGTCCTCCCAGGCGGCATCGATGGCGCCCGTCGAGATGTCGGCGGCCCGGGCCACGCAGGAAAGGAGGAGGACGACCATGGCCCCGACCATGCCACAAACCGCCGCCACGCAGAATGCCGGCATGGTCCGCCTCTCCCTCCTGCTGCTGGCCTGCGGCGACACGCCTCAACCGCGGGTGGATGTCGACAACGACGGGCACCAGGCCATTGCCGACGGCGACGGCGACGGCGCCTGCGAGGACTGCGACGACGGCAACGCCGCGGTCTTCCCCGGCGCCATCGAGCTGTGCGACGGGATCGACGACGACTGCGACGGCCTGCGGGCCGCGGGCGAGGAGGACCTCGACGGTGACGGCGTCCCCGCCTGCGCCGGCGACTGCGACGACGAGGATCCGGCGCGGGCCCCCGGCAGCAGCAGGACGAGCATCGACGCCACTCTACCCGGTGACGGGGGAGGGTCCGCGCTCCCTCACCCGCCATCGGGGTGGCCGGCCCACTGCGCGGCGCCCCCGGGGCCGCCGGCGCCCGTGCGCTACTCCCCCGGCGCGATGCGCGGATCGATGGCCCCGCTGTCGGGGGGCCGGTCCTCGGGACCACCCAGGCGGGGGACGATGGCGGCGCCGGTGTCGCGCGGCTCCCTCCCCTCCCCCTTGCCGCTGCCACCGACCGCGGCGCCATCGCCGTGGCCGGTCCCGTCGGCGCCGGCCCCGGCGGCGGCCTCCTCCCCTG
>RFKJ01000784.1 GCA_003694325.1 Deltaproteobacteria bacterium | reverse complement strand
GCGTTGCCACCCAGCACGGTCGCCTGGCGGGCGGTCGCCGCGTTGCCGACCCCCCCGACGACGACGGTGTGCTCGGCCAGCGCCTCGTTGCCCTCCCCACCGAGCACGCTGGCGTAGGGGGCGCCGCTGCGGCTGCCGATGCCGGCGATGATGGCGGCGTAGCCGGTCCAGTCGTTCTCCTCGCCGAGCACGAGGTTGTGGCTGCCGGTGCGGGCGTCGTCTCCGGTGCCGTCCTCGGCGTAGCCGATGACCAGGTTGCCGAGGCCGGTGGTGCTGGCGGTGGCCCCGCTGCCGTCCTGGACCCAGAGGTTGACCCCGACGAATCGCACGTCGTGGTCCTCGACCTCGACCACCGCGGCCAGGTCCTGCACCGTGGCCAGGGCGTCCTGGGCGTCGGCGAGCTGCGCCTCGGCCACCTCCAGGTCGAATTCCAGCGCGGCGACCCGGGCCTCCAGCTCGTCGATGCGGGCCAGGGCGGCGTCGAGGTCGGTGGCGGCGGCTTCGGCGGCGTCGAGGCGGGCCTCCAGGTCGTCGACCCGGGAGGCGAGGCCGGAATCGCCGGCCGCCGGGGGATGGCCGCAGGCGACGAGGGTCGGCAGGACGATGGTCACGAGGAGGCGCACCCCAGGAGCGTAGCCGTTTTCGGCCGCGCGCCGTGCCCGACCGCGGTCCCCCCCGGCTACAGTGGCCCTGCCCTGGAGGCCGTCATGTCGCCGACACTGTGGATCGTCCTTCTCTCCTGCACCGGCTCCCCCAGCGACGACACCGGCGGCGCGGTGGGGGACAGCGGTGACGGCGGGGCCGGGGAGGCGCTGTGCGACGATGGCCTGCGCAAGCGGGAGTTCCAGCAGGCCGTCCAGGATGACAGCCTGCTGGCGGTGGCCGCCAACACCACCATCCCGACGCTGGCCGGGGACTACATCCTCCAGGACCACTGGGATGGCTGCGACGTCATGCTGTTCATCAACGACGAGCCGCCCCAGGCCCGGTCGTCGGACTGGGGGACGGCCCTGTGGGAGCGGGACGTCGCCGACCTGTTCGCCCGGGCGCCGGCCAACACGATCTTCTTCTTCGGCAGCGACCATGCCGATGCCGCCGACCGCGAGGCCAGCCTGTCGATGCTGCAGGCCGAGGTGGTCGATGCCTTCCGGGACATGAGCGACGAGGAGCGGGCCTGGTGGGAGCCGCGCATCCACTACGTCGACGGCCGGTTCCGCGACGTCTACGGGTGGGTGGGCGACGTCATCCGGTCGCCGGGGTGGGGGGCGGTGCTCGATCGAACCCAGCACATCCGGTACATCGGCAGCTACGCCGACGTCGATCGGTACAGCAGCAGCGCCGGCTGGTTCGAACCCAACCTGTCCATGGCGGCCAACGAGGCCATCTACGCCAACTACCTCGCGGCCCTGGCCCAGCACCGCGAGGACGACGGCGCCACCGTGGTGACCCTGTGGGACCGGGAGCTGATCAGTGACACGAACTGGTCCGGCACGCGCGGCCGCACCACCGTCCAGCTCCCCGACGCCGACACCATGGCCGGCTTCGACACGCTGGAGCTGGACCTCACCATGCACTGCAACGGGGCGGGGGAGTACGGCACCTGCCCGCCGTGGGACTACCTGGTCTACCTCTACCTGTGCGACGAGGGGCAGACCGAGGGGTGCAGCACGGAATTCGGTCGCTGGATCACGACCTACCACCGCCAGGCCGAGTGGATCCACGACGTCAGCGACCTGCTGCCGCTCATCGCCGGCGGCGGCACCCGGACCTTCGAGTTCTACACCACCCAGGAGTACGAGATCTCGCTGTCCCTGCGCCTGAGCAACCAGGGACGGGACACCCGCCCGGTCCAGACGCACTTCCTGTTCTCGGGCGGCGCCTTCGACGCCGACTACAACGACGCCTACGAGCCCATCGAGGTCGAGATCCCGGCGACCGCCCGCAAGGTCGAGCTGGCCACCGTCATCAGCGGCCACGGGCAGGTGTCGCCCGGGAACTGCGCCGAGTTCTGCCCCACCGAGCACCACTTCTACGTCAACGGCACCGACAACGTCCGGGTGCTCGACAACGCCGGCACCGAGACCGGCTGCATGGACATGGTGGACCAGGGGGTGGTCCCCAACCAGTACGGGACCTGGTGGTATGGCCGCAGCGGCTGGTGCCCGGGGTGGCTGGTGCCCATGGTGGTCATGGACATCACCGACCAGGTCACCCCCGGCGCCACCGCCACCTTCGACTACGAGGGGTTCCGCGACGGCCAGCCCTACGAGTCCTCCGGTGCTTCCATCGTCCTGAGCAGCTTCCTCACCATCCGGCAGTAGACGACGGGGTCGCGCGCCCCCCGGTGGAGGGCGGCGGTGCGTCCTCCCCCGGTGGTCAGCGGCGCGCCGTCCGGGTATCCCTGCGGCGTCTCCCCACCACCTGGACCGCCATGCCCCCGCAGCTCACCGGCCCCTACCCGATCGCCCTCCGCGCCGACGACGTCGTCCCCGAGATCTGGGATCCGCTGGCCGAAGCCTTCGCCGAGGCGCTGGGCCTCGACGATGACGAAGTGCGCTTCGACGCCCGGGTCATCGGCGACCTCGGCGCCGAGAGCCTCGACTTCCTCGACATCGCCTTTCGCCTGGAGCGGGCCTTCGACATCAAGATCCCCCGGGGCGGCATCGAGCAGTCGGCCCGGGCGGAGAGTGGCGAGGCCTACGAGGTCGACGGGGTGTTGACCCCGCTGGGCCTGGAGAAACTGCGCGAGGTCATGCCGGAGGTGCCCCGCGAGGAGTTCGTCGAGGGCCTGAAGACCACCCAGGTCCCCGAGCTGTTCCGCGTGGGGACCTTCTACAACCTCGTCGTCTTCCTCCTCAACCAGAAGGCAGAAGGCTGATCCACCTGCGGCGCCTCGGGTCGCCCGGCGACGGGCCGCGCTTCGCGTTCATGGTGCACCCGCTCACGCCGCTGCTGCGGCGGCTTCTCGGGGTCCGCACCCTGTCGCCGGCGCTGGTGCTCGACCGCGGGGATGGGCCGGGCGGGGTGGTGGCCCAGCTCGGCATTCCCGGCGTGGCCCTGGGGACGGTGGTCAGCCTGTCGCTGACCCCCGAGCAGATGCTCGCCGACCAGCACCTCGCCCTGCAGCGGATGGTCGAGCTGACCGGCCTGGTCCCCGAGGCCCGGGCCATCGGCCTGGGCAGCCTGTGCGCCGTCGTCGCCGGGCGGGGCGAGGAGCTGGCCCGGCGCATCGATCGCCCGGTCACCACCGGCGGGGCGGCCACCGCCTGGGCGGTACACGACAACGTCCGCCGCCTGCTGGCGGCCCGCGGTCTTCGTCGGGGACCGGTGGCCATCGTCGGCAGCAGCGGCCCGGTCGGCCGGGCGCTGGCGGTGCTGCTGTCCGGGGACGGCGTCGACGTCGTGGTCGACCACGCCCGGGGCGGCCGAGGGCTGCCGGTCCGGGTCGCCGCCGGGCCGGACGAGGCGGCGGCCGGCTGCCCGGTGGTCATCGGTGCCGGACCCACCGGCGGGTCGGTGTCGGCCGAGGTGCTCGCCGCCGGGACGGTGGTGGTCGACGTCGCCATCCCGGGCACCGTCCGCGGGGTGGTGCCGCCCGACGTGCAGGTGCTGCTCGGCGAGGCGGTGGTCCCGCCGCCGACGTGGAGCCGTCGGCTGTGGGGGAGGCTCTACCACCTGTTCTCGGGCTACGGCCCGCGCCAGGTCTTCGCCTGCGCCATCGAGCCGCTGGTGATGGTCGCCAGCGGTCGAACGGCGCCCTTTGCGCTCGGGCGGCACCTCGACGTCGACGATGTGCGCCGGTTCGGTCGGCAGGCGGCGGCGCTGGGCTTCCGACCGCGCCTGGCG
>RFKJ01000783.1 GCA_003694325.1 Deltaproteobacteria bacterium | reverse complement strand
TCGTCGCCCGGCTGCGGCAGACCCCCCACCAGGAGATCGCGACCCACACGCTGTCGCACCTGACCTGCCTGGAACCCGGCCCGGGGGCCGAGGACTTCCGGGCCGACCTGGCCGCCGCCCTGGACCTGCACCAGGACCGCCTGGGGACCCGCCCCACCAGCATCGTGTTTCCCCGCAACCAGGTCGCCCACCTCGGCGTCTGCGCCGAGCTGGGCCTCACCGCCTTTCGCGGGCCGGCGGCAGGTCGCCTCTACGCCCCTCGGCCCGAGAACCGGGAGCGCCGGGCCCGCCGCGCCTTGCGCCTGGTGGATGCCTACCTGCCCCTGGGAGCGCCGACGACCTGGGAGCCCCGACCGCAGAGGCCGGCCGACCTGCCGGTGGACATCCCGGCCAGCCGGTTGTTCCGCCCGCCCCTGTCGCCCCTGGGCCGGCTGGACCCCCTTCGGCTGCGCCGGATCGAGCAGGAGATGGAACGGGCGGCGATGCGGGGGCACATCTTCCACCTGTGGTGGCATCCCCACAACCTCGGCCCCGACCCCGATCGGGGCCTGGCCGACATCGCGCGGGTCCTGGACCGGTTTCGCCGGCTCTCCGAGCGGCACGGGATGGTCAGCCTGACCATGGCCGAGGCCGCGGCCCGGCTCCGCGCCGCACCGGTCCCGGCGTCGGCCGTCGGCGTGGCCCCCTGAGTTCGTCGACGGCCGTTCACCGCCGTGGCAGGTCGTCGGCGAAGCGCAGCAGCGCCCGGGCCCGCCGGCTCCAGTCGTGGGGCCGGACACGGGCCCGAGCCGCCTCCGCCAGCCGGCGCGCCCGGGCATCGTCGTCGAGCAGCGTGGTGATCGCCGAGGCCAGGGCCGCCGGGTCCCCGGGCGGAACCAGGAGGGCGCAGTCGTCCCCGGTGATCTCGCGAATCGCCGGGAGGTCGGAGGCGACGATCGGCCGGCCGCTGGCCATGTACTCGAACAGCTTCAGCGGCGAGGTCTCCTGCCGGGATTCGCGGGTCGAGGCGGTGTTGGCCAGCACCAGCACGTCGGCCGACCGCAGGATGCCGGCCACCTCCCCGTGGGGGACGCGCCCCAGGACATGCAGCCGGGGGTGGTGGTGGCGACGGCGAAAGCGGGCGATATCGCGGTCGGTGCCGCCGACGAGCAGGACATGGACGTCGGCCGGCAACCGCGACACGCTCCGCGCCAGGGTGTCCACCCCCTTCCACCCGTAGAGGTGGCCGGCATGGACGACGAGCCGCGCCGGGGCGGGCAACCCGAGCTCCCGTCGCAGGCCGGGACGCGGTGCGGCGCGGGAGATGGCGTCCACGTCGGTGGCGTTGGGCAGGACGACGAGCCGCTCCGGGTCCACCCCGAGGCGATCCACCAGCACCTGGGCCTTCCACTGGTTGGTGGAGACGACACCGTGGGCCCGCCGGACGACGTGGCCCCAGGCGACCAGTGCCCGACCGGGAAACCGGTGGCACTCGTAGATGGTGCGCACCCGCGGCGCCAGCAGGGCGGCGATCCACTCGTCGCGGGTCATCACCAGCCCGGGGCGGTCCGCCGCGAGCCGGGCGACCGCCGACCGGATGAAGGTCGCCCGCTGCCACCGCGCCCCGGCCGGCACCCGGCCCGCGAGATCCCAGGTGGGCAGCCGGCGCACCGCGAAGCACTCGGCGACCCCGTAGAAGCCGAACAGGTCGTCGCCCAGGGCGTTGCGCCGGTCGGGGACCACCAGCTCGACCTCGGCACCCTCCGCGGCCAGCGCGGCGCACATCCGGACGAGTTGGACACCATGGGCCCGCTCGGTCGGCATTCGTGCGTTGGCGACCACCGCGACGCGCACCCGGCTCCTCCTCGGTACACGGTGTACCCCTTCGCGGCGGCGGCGTCCGCCATCCGGCATGTCCCGCCCGGCCGGGCCCGGGGCTCCGCCACCGGGAGCGCGGGCTGCGACGAGAGACAACCCGGCCCGCAGCCGATAGGCCGCCTGCCTCCCCCCGCCCGGTACCGTCCCTGCCGGGCCTTCGCCACGAGGTGCTCGTGTTCCCCACCCTCCTGGTCATGCTCGCCCTCGACCACCGCGACGAAAGCGTCCTCGACGCCGTGATCGCCGGCGCCCCGGCCATGGGCTGTCGGCGCATCGTCCTCGCCCACGTCTTCAACGTCGATCCCTACCACGCACCCCTGGCCGAGGTCCTGCCGCCCGAGGAGTACACCTCCCCGCCTGAACTCGACCTCGCCGCCGAGCGGGTGACCGGCGCGCTCCCCGACGTCGAGGTCACGACGGTCTGCGTCACCGGCGTCCCCGAAGCCGAGATCGCCGCCCTGGTCGAGAGCCACGATGTCGACCTCGTCGTCCTCGGCCGGAACCGGGCCGAGGGTGGCAAGCCGGGGTGGGGTTCGTCGGGGAACAAGCTGCTCCGGCTCATCCCCTGCTCGGCCCTCGTCGTGCCCCACGGCAGCCGGCTCGACCTGTCGCGCGCCGTCGTCGGGCTCGACTTCTCCGCTTGCAGCAAGCTGGCCATGCAGGTCGCCGACCGGCTCGCCGAGCAGGTGGTGGCCGTGTACCACTTCCACCTGCCGCGGGCCAAGCGCAACACGCTGCGCAACGACGAGCTGGTCGAGCGAGTGCGCGCCGCCGCCCAGGCACACCTCGAGACCGGGGTGGTGCCGCTGCTGCAGTCCGGCCGCACCCCCCAGCTCGAGGTCGTCGGCACCGGCAAGGTCGCCGAGGCTCTCATCGCCGAGGCCGGCGACGGCCTGCTCATCGTCGGGTCCCGGGGCATCACGCCGGTCGCCTGGCTGCTGCTCGGGTCGGCAGCCAACCGCGTGGCGGCCAGGGCGGCGGGGCCGGTGCTGGTC
>RFKJ01000782.1 GCA_003694325.1 Deltaproteobacteria bacterium | reverse complement strand
TGCACGTACGTTGACGCATCTCCGCGAGGGTGACGTCGCTGGCGCGATCCTCTTGACAGCGGGACACCCCATATCTACATTAGTTGTAGATATAGGTGCTCCGGCATCAGCAGCACCGGAGGCGGTCATGGACAGCCAGGTCATCGCCACCAACCTGCTCCGGCTGCGCAAGGCTCATCGCCAGACCCAGCAGGAGCTCGCCGATGCGGCGGGGCTCTCCCGAGACGCCTACCGGGCGATCGAGAAGGGCCGATCGCTGCCCCGCGTGGAGAACCTGCGGGCCATCGCCGCCGCCCTGGGCGTGCCCCTCCAGGAGCTGGTGACCCCTGTGCAGCGCCTCGAGCACGTCCGCTTCCGCTCGTTGAAGCGCCTGAAGAGCCGCGACCAGGTGCTCGTGGAGGTCGGACGATGGCTCCGCGACTTTCGCGAGCTGGAGGACCTGCTCGGCCAGCAGCAAGAGGACGGCCTCCGGGCGCTCCGCGATCGCGTCGAGGCGTTGCGGCCTGGCGGGGTCGTGGCCATCGCCGAGGCCGCCCGGCGTCACTTCGGGCTCACCGACCGGGAGCCGGTGCACGACATCTGTGGGCTGCTGGAGTCGCGTGGTGTCAAGGTGTTCACCGTCCACGTGACCAACGACGCCTTCTTGGGGCTGTCGGTGGGCGTGGAAGACGGGGGCCCGGCCGTGGTCGTCAACACCTGGGACCGGCTCGCCGTCGAGCACTGGATCTACAGCGCCGCGCACGAGCTGGGGCACCTGCTCCTTCACCTGGACGCCTACGACGTGGAGGTCGAGGAGGAGGACGACCAGCAGGAGCGCGAGGCCGAGGTCTTCGCGTCTCACTTCCTGATGCCCGACGCGGTGTTCTGGAGGGAATGGCGCGACGCCGCAGGGCTCGCGCTCCTCGACCGCGTGGTGAAGGTGAAGCGGGTGTTCCGGGTGAGCTGGCGGGCGGTGCTCTACCGGGTTTCCGAGCGCCTGCCGAAGGAAGACAGGCGACTGCTGTGGCAGCGCATGAACGTCGAGTACCAACGCCGCTACGGGCGGCGCCTGCTCAAGCTCACCGAGCCGAGCGGCGTGGGCGAGGACGCCTTCCGCGCGCGCTGGCCCATCGCCAGGGCGGGTGCCGAGCCCGCGCGTCTCGATGCCCGCGACTTCCAGGGCGACCGGCTGGCGCGCCTGGTGCGCGAGGGCGTGGAGCGCGACGTGATCACCTTGTCGCGGGCGGCCGAGATCCTTGGGCTCTCCGTCGACGAGATGCGGGATCGCGCGGCCTCCTGGGTCGCGTAGAGGCTGGGATGTTGCTCATCGTCGACGCAAACGTGCTCATCGACTACGCCAGGACCGACCTGTCGGTGCTGGCGTTGGTTGCGCAGCACCTGGGCCCTGTCCACGTCGTGCGCGACGTGCTGACCGACGTCCGGCAGCTCGACGAGGAGGCCTGTGAGCACCTGGGCATCCGGGTGGTCGACGGGACACTGGAGCAGATCCTCGAGGCCGGCGCCGAGCGCGGGAGCCTGTCCTTCGCGGACCGCATGTGCCTCATCCTGGCCCGCGACGAGAGCTGGACGTGCGTGTCCAACGACGGGCCGCTGCGCCGAGCCTGCGAGGCTGACGGGGTCGGCGTGCTGTGGGGGCTCCAGTTGATGCTGGAGCTGGTGCACGCCGGGGGGATGGAACCGGATGCGGCGATCGCGGTGGCGGAGGCGATCGGGGCGGAGAATCGGTGGATTGGGGCGGGGGTGATTGCGGAGTTCAAGCGTAGGGTGCGTTAGCAGTCGATCCGCTACACCGGGCTCAGGCCGGTGACAGAGAGCTGTGAAGCCACGCGGGTGCCGGCGCCCAAGGCCGCGCCGTGCTGGAACCGATCGCGCCAGTCGACGCGTTCGAGCCGAAGCATCGCCAGCAGTAGTTGTCCCGAAATGACGGTAGCAACAGGACCGACAGCAGGCCTATGTACAAGGACATGCCAACATCCACCGCGCTCCCGCTCACACAGCAGGTGTTGGCCTGGGTCCTCCAGGCCATGGGTTTGCTCGACGATCTCGCCAAGGTGTCGAAGTCGAGCGCAAAGAATGCCCTGCGCGGCGAGGTGGTCTCGAAGACCTGGGACGGTCTGGTCCTCGAAGCCTGCAGGGCCTTCGGGCTCGATCCTGACGGATCTCAGCGCGCCCAGCTCGGTGCAGCGCTCCGCGAGATCGACGGAAAGTACGCGAAGCTGAACGCTCTCGGCCTGCCTGCGGAGGATCTCCTTCCCCCTGTCCTACGGCTGGTCATCCCACAACTGGGCGTCCGACTCGGTGCTCTGGCGGCGATGGTCGATGACGGGCTGTGGCCCGAGGCCCGCTCGGCCTGCCCCAAGCTCGCCGAGTGGATCTGCGATCCCCTCAGCCCGGTGGCCTTCGGCCGGATCGTCGAGGGTCTGCTCGTGGTGCATCAGTCCGAGTGGTCGACCTGGAGCGAGCGCAAGGACCAGCTCGACCGCCGGGGCATTGCTTCCAAGCGCACCATCGAACGATGGCGCTCCCCCAGCGTGCTGGCCGTTCCCAACGTCGGGAACGTGGTCGCTCTGGCCAAGGTGATGGGCAACGCTGACCAGCAGCGAATCGCCCTCCTGCTGCTACGGCTGGGGCGACTGGTCTCGGTTGCCCGAAAGGCCCTTGCTCGGTGGAGCGGGGAGACCCAGGCCGACGGCGTCGAGGCCGCCGTTCGATCGTGGGCGACGGTCACACGTAGGGCGCTGACCTCGCCCCAGTTCGTCGGCGAGCTTGGAGAGCTTCTCGGCGCCGGCCTCGCCGAGAACGTGGAGTTGGCGAGGGGCTTCATCGAGTCCCACAGGCAGCACTGGGGTCCCCTGCTCGACGGCATCGAGCCTGAGAACCTCGGCGAGGTGTTCCAGCGCGAGGGCGCTGCCCTGCGGCGCGGCGACGGAAGCTCCCTGCTTCGAGGACTTGTCGTCGATCAACTGCTCATGCCGAATCCCATCGTCGTCGCCGCAGTCGGGTCCAAGCTCGGCGCGGAGAACATGCTCATCGCCGCCACCGCCGATCCCTTCGAGGTGATCCAGGGTCAGTGGCAGGTGGCTCGGGCCATCGGGCTCGTGGCCGAAGGCAAGTCGTTCGCCTGGCAGGCCGGTCCGTCGGACGAGATGCGGCTCCGGCGACCTTCGGAAACGCTCCAGAAGCAAGCGCGGCAGATCCAGGCCCTCCTGAGAGCGGTCGTCCGCAGACCAGACGAGGCACCCCTGGATCAGATGGAACTTCCGAATCCAGGCCGCCGAGGGCTACCGCGCCGCGGTCGTGCCGCTCAAGCCGGGCCTGTTCCTGGTGGCCGAGCTGCCCGGG
>RFKJ01000781.1 GCA_003694325.1 Deltaproteobacteria bacterium | reverse complement strand
GCACGGGAACATCCCCTTGTAGGGAACGAGCCCCGGCGGGGGCGGTCCGGGCGGGACGGGTGGGAGAGGTGGTGGTGCAGGGCCCACCGCCCTGGCGAGCACGATCTCACCCGTGGTATCGTGGCTCTCCACGGTGCAACCGATGACCCCGCAGTTCCGATGACCCCGCAATTTCGATGACCCGTTCCTGGGCGTTCGTGCTCGTCCTCGTCCTCGGGCTGTTGCCGGGTTGCCGGGACCGGCTGGCGGCCTCCGCCGAGGGACCGCCGCCGTCGATCCTCCTGGTGACCCTGTGCGCGTGGCGGGCCGACCACGTCGGAGCCTGGGGCTACTCCCGGGACACGACGCCCACCCTGGATGGCCTGGCCGAGCGGGGGATCCGCTTTCAGCATGCCTGGGCCGCCAGCAACTGGACGAACGCGTCGATCGCCTCCATCTACACGGCGCGCTGGCCCTTCCGGCACGGGCTGGTGGACTACCGGGACGTGCTGGACGGCCGGTCCGCCGTGCTGCAGGACGGCCTCGCCGCCCGGGGCCTGGCGACGGCCCAGCTCCTGTCGGGCAGCGCGCCGGGAGCCCTGCAGGCCTCGGAGGGGATGCGCCGGGGCTTTTCGTGGACCGGCGAGGTCGACATGGGCGCCGGGTTCACGCCCGAACCGCTGGTGACCTGGCTTGCCGACCACCCGGGCCCCTACCTGGCGCACGTCCACATCCGCCGGGCTCGGGCCTACCCCTTCTCCGACGATCCCCGTCCGTTCGCCGAATCCCTGGACCCCCGCCTGGCCCGCTGGTTCCAGGTGACCATCGGCCAGGCCCCCGACCCCGGGCCGGAGGCGCGGCGGGCCTTCTCGCGGGAGCTGGAACAGGACGCCGCCCTGCGCCAGAGCCTGGTGGACATCTACGACGCCGGTCTGCGCCAGGCCGACGCCCAGCTCGGATCCCTGCTCGCCGCGCTGGAGGCTGCCGGCCGGCTCGACGACACCATCATCGTCGTGGTCGCCGACCACGGGGAGATGCTCGGGGAACAGGGCGACATCGGCCATCCCACGACCCTGCACCCGGCGCTGGCCCAGGTCCCGATGGTCATCGCCCTTCCCGGTGGCCGCGGGGCGGGCCGTGTCGTGGCGGATGACGTCAGCCAGGTCGACGTGATGCCCACCCTGCTGGACCTCGTGGGGATGCAACCGGCCGCCGGCGTCGATGGCCGGAGCCTGGTCCCGTTGCTTGAGGGGGACCCCCTCCCGCCGCGACCCGCCCTCACCCAGATCGCCGACCGACCCAACGACGATGCCTATGGCCTGTTCGAGCGGGTGAGCCAGGGGGCCTGGTCGATCCACGACGACGGTTCCGGTGGCCCGGCCTCGCCCCACCGGCGCTGGCGCGTCGACCGGCGGAACGCCGGTGGGGTCTGGACGCCGGTGGTGAACGGCGACCCGTTGGCGGTGCCCGAGGTCCAGGCCCTCCTGACCTGGCACGAGGCCCACGGGGCTCCGGATGGCTGGTCCGCCGCGGTGAAGACGGTGCCCGAGGAGGACCAGGCGATCCTGAAGCGGGACGGCTACTGGTAGGTCGATTCCTTGGAGGCGAGCCCGTGTCGGGACCCCCAAGCCCCGCCCGCACCGCCATCCTCGACAGGGGGAACTGGGTGCGCCTGGCCATGGCCGGAGCGGTCATGGGGCTGGTGGTGCTGGCGGGGACGGGCGGCTACGCCGTGCTCGGCGGGGGGCGCTGGTCGGCAGAGGACTGCCTGTACATGGCGGTGATCACCATCTCGACGGTCGGCTATGGCGAGACCCTCCCCGGGCTGCACGAAGTACCGGGCGCCGTGGCCTGGACCATGGTGCTCATCGTGCTGGGCAGCGGGTCCATGCTGTACTTCGCCTCGTCCCTGACCGCTCTCATCGTCGAGGGGGACCTGGGCGGGGCCATGCGGAGGCGCCGGATGCAGCGACGGATTGATGAACTCTCCGACCACATCATCGTCTGCGGCGCCGGCAGCACCGGGCGCCACGTCCTGGACGAGCTGGCTCGGGGAGACGCCGCGGTGGTGGTGGTCGACATCGACGGGGATCGCCTGGAGGCGGTGCGGCGGGAGTTCTCGGGGCGGTTGTACGGCGTCCAGGGGGACGCCACCGTGGACGCGGTTCTGCACGCGGCCGGCATCGAGCGGGCCCGCGGCGTGGTCCTGGCCCTGACCGAGGACCGCGACAACGTCTACGCCGCGGTGACCGCCCGCTCCCTGGCGCCCGACGTGCGCATCGTCGCCAAGGCGGTGGAGGCCGGCGCCGCCGACAAGCTCCGCCGCGCCGGTGCCGACGAGGTCGTCAGCCCCGCCGAGCTGGGTGGGCGCCGCATGGCGTCGCGGCTGCTCCGCCCCCGGGTGCTCGACTTCTTCACCCAGCTCACCGGCGGCACCGGGGTCGGCCTGGAGGAGGTCGCCGTCCCGCAGGAGGGGGCTGCCGTGGGCCGGACCCTCTCCGAGCTGGCGCTGGGGGAGCGGCTGGGTGTCCTCATCGTCGGGATCCGCTCGCCCGACGGGTCGTGGATCACGCGCCCCACGGGCTCGACCCGCATCGAGGTGGGCAGTCACCTCATGGCCATCGGCGAGCACCACCAGGTCGAGCGGCTGCGGCAGGTGCTGGTCGAGGGGCGGTGAGGGGAGGGGGGCCGCTGCGGCTCAGCCCCAGGGAGGCCGCGGCACGAGCATCGTCGCGAGACGCTCGGGCCGCCGGGCGCCCAGGGCCGCCAGCGCGTCCAGGTCTCCACGCCATGCCGAGAGCTGGAGACCGAGCTGGGCGTCGTTCAGCGCCGCGGTCGGGTCCAGGTCGGGCCGCACCTGCGCCTCGATCAGCGCGCCGAGCGCCG
>RFKJ01000780.1 GCA_003694325.1 Deltaproteobacteria bacterium | reverse complement strand
GGCAGCACCTCGCCGTCGTCGACGATGACATCCTCCGCCGGCTCATCCGGCGGCGAGAGGTCGGGTTCGTCCGCAAAGTCGAAGGCGACGCCGCCCCCCGGGTCCGCCTCGAGGCCGTGGGGATCCGGCAGGGCCGTGGGGTCGGCCGCCGGGGGGCGCTGGACGTAGCCGGGCTCCGGGACGTCGAGCATGTCGGCCAGCCCGGGAGCCTGCCGCGGAGGCGCCGGGGCATCGACCGGGACCTCCGGTTCTGCCGCGACGAGCGGCTGCCCGTCGCGGAAGCAGAAGTCCACGCGGTCTCCATAGGTCGACCCGCACAGTTTGCAGACTTTCATCGATCCACGGGCTCCGGATTGGACCGCTCGCCTTCGAGGGGAGCGAGGCAGCCGGGACGAGCCCGGCGCCGGGGGGTGACACTAGCACGACAAGCGCCCACCATGGGTCCGTCGCCCCTCAGTCGCGACCGTAGCGACGCTTCAGGCTGCGGGCAATGACGAGTCGCTGGACCTGGTTGGTGCCTTCGACGATCTGCATGACCTTGGCGTCCCGCATGTACCGTTCCAGGGGGTATTCGCGGGTATAGCCGTAGCCCCCCAGGCACTGCACGCCGTCGGTGGTGACCGCCATGGCCGCGTCGGTGGCCACGCACTTGGCCATGGCCGCGATGTCGCTGTACGGGAGCCCGGCGTCGCGGAGCGCCGCCGCCTTGTGGACCAGCAGCCGCGCAGCCTCGGTCCGACAGGCCATGTCGGCGAGCATGAAGCCGACTCCCTGGAAGTCGATGATCGCCCGGCCGAACTGCTTGCGTTCGGTGGCGTACCGGGCGGCCGCCTCCAGGGAGGCCTGGCACAGGCCCACGCTGACGGCGCCGATGGTGATCCGTCCCGAGTCCAGGGCGCTCATCGCCACGGTGAACCCCTGCCCCTCCCCGAGGATGAGGTTCTCGGCCGGGACCCGGCAGTCCTCCAGGATGACCTCGACGGTCGGCGAGGCCCGCATCCCCATCTTCTCCTCCTTCTTGCCGAAGGACAGGCCGGGGGTGTCTCCGGGGACGAGGAAGGCGCTGATCCCCTTGGGGCCGGGGCCGCCGGTCCGAGCCATCACCACGTAGAGGTCGGCGTAGCCGCCGTGGGTGATCCAGAACTTGGTGCCGTTGAGGACGTAGTCGTCGCCATCCCGCACCGCGGTCGCCCGCAGGCTGGCGGCGTCGCTGCCCGCCCCCGGCTCCGACAGCGCGAACGCCCCCAGCAGCTCCCCGGCGGCGAGGCCCGGCAGCCACCGTTCCTTCTGGGCCTCGGTCCCCATCGTCGACAGGATGACCGAGGGCAGGCCCGACACCGCCACGCACACGGCGTAGCTGGCCGAGACCTTGGCGATCTCCTCGAGCACCACCGCGTACTCCCGGTAGCCCAGCCCGAGCCCCCCGTAGGACTCGGGGACCGGGATCCCGCACAGCCCGGCTTCCCCGAGGGCGTGGAAGTACTCCTTGCGGAAGCGCTCGGCCTCGTCGTCCTCCTTGAGGGTGGCGCCGAGGATGGCCTGGGCGGCCTCCGCCGCCGCCGCCTTGAGGGCCTGCTGTTCTTCGGACAACTCGATGGTCGCGGGCTCGGACATGGGGGGCCTCGGGGTGGAGAGGAGCGTGGAGCCCCGGCTAACCGCCTGGGTCCAGCGGGGCGTCGCACGCCGCGGCGAGGCGCCCCCCCCCCGACGGGGGGACGACCAGGAGCCCCTCGACCGGGGCCCGGATGCCGCCGCTGCACCAGTCCGGCGCCCCCAGCGCGTCGCTGGCGACGCTGGCGGCCTGGACGGCCTCCACCCCGGGCAGGCAGCGAGGCTCGGCCGGCACCACCACGAAACGCCAGCTCGGCTCGGCGTCGTCGGCGCAGTGGTAGCCGGGCCCGCTGCCGCCCCAGGACCAGCCCGCGGCGCACCGGAGCAGGCCGAAGACCTCGGCACCCTCGACCTCCCCGGTGCAGACCAGGTGGGCATCCTCCAGCTCGGTGGCCAGCAGCGCGAGGTAGGGGTAGTCCGGCCCGACCGTCGCCGGCGGTGGGGCTGCGGGATCGCCGAACACGAAGTCGGCGTCGAGGGGGTCCCGGTCTCCGGGCAGCCCCCAGCGCAGGGGTCCGCCGCCATCGCGCGCCCCCACCCCCTGCCAGGGCCCGCCGCCGGCGAACCGGTCGACGAACCGGGCCACCGCTTCCAGGTCCTGGCGGAAGGGCTGGCCGTCGACCGCCGACAGCAGGCGAGCGTCGGGATCCTGCGCCGCGACCGTGCCCGCGTCCAGGTGGAACAGGTGGGTGTGGAAGCTGTAGGCCCACGGGCGATCGGGGAGCCCCTGCAGGGACGCCACCCGCCAGTTGAGCATCCCCACGAGGATCCGGCGGGCGGCCGCCCCGGCCGATCCGTCGGCCGGCATGTCGAGGTGATCGGCCATGTTGCCGACCACCGGCTCGCCGGGATGGACCAGGGGACCATCCCCGCCCCCGAGGCTGCGCTGGGCTGCAGAGTGGTACAGCTCGAAGGGCGGGGTGCCACCGGCGCGGATCATGCACTCGCTGTAGCCGCTGCCCAGCAACCAGGGATGGAAGGCCTCCGGCCACTGCCGATCGACCGACGGGTCGAGCGCGTCGGGGTCGCTGAGGACCCGGGCCTTGTCGGCCAGGACGCGCGGCACGGCCCCGGTGAAGCTGCGGATCTCGGCGCCGAACAGGTCGGCCATCGCCGCAGCCCCCTGCGCGCCGTAGAAGACGACCTCCTCGGTGGTGTCCAGGGGGGCCTCGGCCAGGGGGTCGCCGTCGTAGGCGTCGCAGGGGTGCGGCCCCCCGGCCGCGGCGAGGGGGGCGTTGCCCCAGGTCCCCGATGGGTCCGGCGCGACGGTGTGGACGTGGGCGCCGAAGGCGGCGGCGTCGTGGTCGAGGAGCTGCCGCACGGCCTCCTGCCCGATGGCCACCCCCTCGGCCAGGGTGGCGTCGGGGTCGGCGTCCCCGGCGTCGACGAGGCTGGCGCGGAGGCTGGCGAGGTGCTGGGCGTCCTCGGCGAGGCTGAGCGCCATCTCGGGGCCCCACTGCAGGTCGAGGGTACGCCCTGCCTCGGTCCACCGGTCGCTCAGCCAGGCGAGGTTGTCGAGCCGTTCCCGCCAGGGGCCGGCCGACAGTTCCCCGCAGGCGCGCAGGCGGTCGTCGTCGCAACCCAGGTCTCCCCGCCGCGGCAGGGGGTCGACGTGCACCACGAGGTGCAGGTCGATGGGCGACTGCGGCCCCGCATCGTCCGGCACCACGCAGGAAAGGAGCAGGAGGAGCATCGCGTCACTCCCTATCCGCGCCACGCCCCGCCGGCGCCCCGCGCCGCCACCGCCGCCCCCCGATCGGCTCATTCCTCGGCCAGGGTGTGTGGCGGCTCGTGGGGGACCACCCGGTTCCGCCCGGCCTCCTTGGCGCGGTACAGCGCGGTGTCGGCGTCTTGGAGCGCCCGTTCCACGCCGTCGTCGTCCGCCGCATCCACCGGGGCCACGCCGAAGCTCGCGGTGATCGCGACCTCGACACCCCGGGCCCGGATCGGCGAGTCGGCGAGCACCCGCCGCAGGCGCTCGGCGACCTCCCGCGCCTCGGCGAGTCCCGTCTCGGGCAGCAGCACCGCAAACTCCTCGCCCCCCAGGCGACCCAGGACGTCGCTCTCCCGCATCCGCTGCCGCAGCCGGGCCGCGGCTTCCCGCAGCACCAGGTCCCCCACCGCGTGGCCCCGGGTGTCGTTGATGCGCTTGAAGTGGTCCAGGTCCAGCATCACCAGGCACAACGGCCGCCGGTTGCGCCCCGCACGGTGCAGTTCCTCCCGGCAGCGCGCCAGGAAGGCCCGCCGGTTCAACGCGCCGGTGAGCCCATCGATGGAGGCCAGCCGCGTCAGCGCCTGCTGCTGCGTGAAGTTGCGCCGGCTCAGCACGTAGAGGAGGTGCCCGACGACAACGCTGAAACCGGCGGCGGTCAGGGTGAGGATGGCGGCGTTGAGGGCATAGGGGTCGTCCATCCAGTCGGGATTGGGCCCGTAGTAGCTCAGCTCGACCAGCACCCACGCCGACAGGGCCAGGGCGATGCGCCGGCGCAGGGGGACGAGCAGGAGCAGCGTCGCCAGCGGCACCAGCGGTCCCGCGTAGGGCCAGGGCGTGCCCGGCCCGCCCACCGAGGAGAAGGTCGAAAAGCTGGCGACGATGGCCGCCCCGTAGAACGCCCCCTGCACCAGGGCGGTGTCCCGCTGCCGCCGCCACTGCGCCCAGGTCAGGACGGCGCCCAGGCAGCCCAGCCCCACCATCCACAGGCGCCACCGCCGCAGCGCGGCCCGGACGGCCGCATCCACCGGCAGGAGCCCGTCCGATGGCCACCACAGCAGCACCAGCAACGCCCCGCCCCCGCAGGCCAGCACCCCCGTCCACCCGGTGATGTGCCGGGCGTAGGCCTCGAAGTCGTCGAAGGCCGACGCCGGCAGCGGGGCGAAGCGGCGAAGCCACGGGGGCAGCGATGGGTCGACCGGCACGGAGGGCTCGAAGGAGAGGCGGGCATTGTCTCCCGGGCGCCGGCCCGTCGGCCGGCGGCGCCCGGGTCGGGCGTCGACTCGCGACGAATCAGGACGCCGGCTGGAGCCGGCGAGTCCCGACCCCCGCCAGGCGGGCCGCCAGGTCGCCGCGGAACCGGGTGGCCAACCGGACCACCCGCGCCTTTGCCGGATCGCCCCCCAGCAGGCCGATGATCTCGGAAGGCCGGGCCCCCCGCCCCTGCGCGTTGGTCCGCAGGGACATCGCCAGCTCGGCGATGCCGGCGTCCTCGCCCAGCAGTTCCAGGGACACGAGGTTGTCGCGCAGGTCCACGGTCCGGGTGCCCGGCCGGCCGCGTCGCCCGCGCTTCTTCCGCCGGCGTTCCACCGGCAGGCTGTCGGCGGCCAGCAGCCGCTCCACGGCGGCGCCCAGCCCGTCGAAGACCGGCAGGTACACCCGGTAGTCGGCCCCCTCCACCGCGCTCATCAGCGAGTCGGCCGACAGCGGGATCTCCCGGGCCCCCATCACCCGGAAGCCCGCCGGCACGGTGGCCCGCAGGCGCTCCACGACGACGGCCGGGTCCACCCGGGCGGTGAGCTGCACGTCCATGAAGTCGCCCAGGGTCTCCTCGGCCAGCGGGCGTGCCCCGCTGAACGCCACCTTGGGGTGCGGGTGGAAACCCTCGCTGTAGGCCAGGGGGACCTTTGCCCGGCGCAGCGCCCGGATCCAGGCGTTCATCGTCTCGAGGTGGGTCAGGAAGCGGGCGACCCCGACGATGCCGATGCGGAACACGACGCGCTGCACCGCCGGCGGCTCGGCCGGGCGCACCGGCGGCTGCCCCGGGCGGAGCACCCCCAGCTCGGGGGGGCGCGGGGGGCGGACCCAGTCCTTCTCGGCCTTGCGCCCCTCGATGGCCCCCCGGAGCATGCTGGCGCACAGCGGCCGCTCCCGGTCGATCACCCCGCACCGGTGGCACCGGCTGTGGCGGCAGTCCTCGGCGTGCTGGAGCTGCTCGGCCCGCCGCCACTCCTCGACGAACCACTCCTTGTCGATGAGCACGTCGATGTGGTCCCAGGGGAGGCGCTCGTCCAGCCGGCGCTGCCGCAGCTCGAAGGCGCAGTCCCAGCCCACCTGCTCGATGGCCTGCTGCCACCGCGCGAAGTCCCGGTGCTCGTCCCAGTTGTCGAACCGGCACCCCAGGCGGAAGGCCGCCTCGATGAGGTCGGCGGCCCGGCGGTCGGCCCGGCTGATGATCCCCTCCAGGAAGGTGTCCTCGGCGTGGTGGCGTCCGAACTTCACGCCCCCCTTGCCGCGGAACCGCTGGTAGAGGATCTCCTGCCGGCGCCGGGTCTCGTCGATGTCGATCTGCGCCGCCCACTGGAACGGGGTGAATGGCTTGGGCACGAAGGTGCTGACGCCGGTGTGGACCCGGGCCTTGGGGTGGATCTCGCGCCCCTCCTCCAGCACCCGCAGGGTGAGGTCGGCGATGGCCTGGATGTCGTCGTCCCGCTCGGTGGGCAGGCCGATCATGAAGTAGAGCTTGACGTGGTCCCAGCCCCGCCGGTACGCCTCGGTGGCCATGCGCAGCAGGTCCTCGTCGGGGATCCACTTGTTGATCACCGCCCGCAGCCGCGGGCTGGCCGCCTCCGGGGCGACGGTCAGGCCGGTGCGCCGGATGTCGGCCACCATGTCGGCCAGTTCGACGCTGAAGCTGTCGAGGCGCAGGCTCGGAAGACTCACCCCCACCTTGCGGGGCGCGGCCCGCTCCACGGTCTGCTGGACGAGGCTGCGCACGTGCGAGTAGTCGCAGGTGCTCAGGCTGACCAGGCTGACCTCCTCGTAGCCGGTGGTGTCCAGGGTCTGCTGGAGCAGCCGGTCGATCTCCTCGAGGCTACGCTCGCGCACCGGGCGGGTGGTCATGCCCGCCTGGCAGAACCGGCACCCCTGGGTGCAGCCGCGCAGGACCTCCAGGCTGATCCGGTCGTGGACCTGGCGGGTGAACGGCACGATGTAGGAGACCGGGAAGGTCGCCCGGTTCAGGTCGCGGGCCAGCCGCTTCCGGATCCGCGGCCCGTCCACCGGCGGGAGGATCCGCCCGTCGGGCAGCGTCTCCATGGGGTACAGCGCCGGGACGTAGATGCCCTCGATCTCCGCCAGGGCCTCCAGCCGCGCCGCCCGGCCGCGGACCCGCCGGAACACCTCGGCGATCTCGACGATGACGTCTTCTCCGTCGCCGATGACGAAGAAGTCGATGAACGGGGCCAGCGGCTCGGGGTTGAACACCGCCGGCCCCCCGGCGAACACCAGCGGGTCGGACTCCCGCCGGTCTCGGGTCCGCAGCGGCATCCCGGCGAGATCGATGATGTTGAGGATGTTGGTGCCGGTCAGCTCGCTCTGCAGGGTCACGCCGATGCCGTCGAAGGCCCCCAGCCCGTCCTTGCTCTCCAGGGCGAACAGGGGCAGGCCCCGCTCGCGGAGCAGGGCCTCGAGATCGAGGCCCGGGGCGTAGACCCGCTCGGCCCAGCACCACGGCAGGGCGTTGAGGATGGCGTAGAGGATGTGCAGCCCGAGGTTGCCGAGCCCGATGTCGTACAGGTCGGGAAAGGCCAGGGCGATGCGGACATCGACGTCCCCGGGGTCCTTGTGCACCGAGTTCAGCTCGGTGCCGAGGTAGCGGCTGGGCTTGTCGACCCGGGCGAGGATGTCGTCGGCGAGAATCTTGGCGAGGTTCATGGCGGCGGGACTACCCCGTCGCGGCCAGACCACCAAGGACCCGGGCCGTCCGGCGGGTCACCTCCCGCACCCACG
>RFKJ01000779.1 GCA_003694325.1 Deltaproteobacteria bacterium | reverse complement strand
CCTCAAGGGAGCGCCCCCATGCGACTCGACCGCCTGCAGGCCTGCATCGCCGCGGCCGTCACCCACGGCGCGCTGGCCCCCGACCCCGCCGCCGGCGACCGCGGCGCGGTGGTCCTCGTCCACGACCTCGACCACCTCGACCGGACCCTCGCCGAGCTGCGGGCAGCGTTTCCGCCGTCGACCCTCCATGCCATCGCAGTCAAGGCCAACCCGGTGGGTGCGATCCTCGACCGGATCGCCGCGGCGGGGATGGGGCTGGAGTGCGCCAGCGGCGTGGAGCTGGAGATGGCGCTCCGGCGCCTGCCCGCCGACCGGGTGGTGTTCGACTCGCCGTGCAAGACGGTGGACGAGCTGCGCCGCGCGCTGGGTGCCGGTGCCCGGCTCAACGCCGACAGCCTGCAGGAGCTGGACCGCATCGCCGCCTTGGGGCCCGAGGGCGCCTCCGACAGCATCATCGGGCTGCGGATCAACCCCGGGGTCGGCGCCGGCCGGATCGCCGGGACCAGCACCGCGGTCCGCGGCGGCAAGTTCGGGGTCGACCTGTCGGAGAACCGCGACGCGATCATCGCCCGGTTCGTCGACAACCCCTGGCTGCGGGGCCTGCACGTCCACGTGGGCTCGCAGGGTTGCGATCTCGAGCTGCTGGCCGCCGGGGCGGCGGCGGCGGTCGACCTGGCCGACCAGGTCATCGCCGCCGGCGGCCGGGTGGACGCCCTGGACATCGGCGGCGGCCTGTCGGCCAGCTATGGCGACCGCGACGATGATGGCCCGAGCTTCCGGTCCCTGGTCGCGGTGCTCCGCCAGACCGTTCCGCGCCTGTTCTCCGGTCCATGGCAGGTCGTCACCGAGTACGGCCGGCGGGTCCATGCCGCGGCCGGGGTCGTGCTCAGCCGGGTCGAGGCCACCAAGCGTTCCGGCGGCCGCAGGATCGCCGTGATCCATGCCGGCGCCGACCTGTTCGTGCGTCCCGCCTACCGGCCGGCCCAGTGGCGCCACCGCATCACCGTCCACCACCCCGACGGGCGGATCAAGGAGGGTCCCCGGATGCCGTGGGACGTCGTCGGGCCGCTGTGCTTCTCCGGCGACCGCCTGGCGAAGGGGCGGCAGCTCCCGCCCATCGAACCCGGCGATGTCATCGCCGTGCACGACGCCGGCGCCTACACCCTGGCGATGTTCAGCCGATACAACAGCCGCCGCGCCCCCGCGGTGCTGGGGGTGGCCGGCCCCAGCGATCGGCCCCTGGCCACCCGGATCCTCAAGGCCGAGGAGTCGACCGCCGGGGTCATGGCATTCTGGGGTGCCTGACCACCCCGGGGAGCCCCCATGGACCGCCTGCCCGACGAGCTGGATCACGCGGGCCTGGACCTGGTCGCCACCATCCTGCACGCCCTCGGCCTGCAGGATCACGCCACCGATCCCGGCTGGCGCGCCTGGTTGATCCTCTGCCTGTTCCTGCTGGCCGGCGGAGTCGTCGACTTCGCCCTGCGCCTCGTCCAACGCCAACTGACCCGCCGGACCGCCACCGACCTCGACGATCGGGTCGTGGCCGCGGTCCGGTCCCCCGCGGTGATCTCGGTCGTGCTGCTGGGCGCCTGGCTCAGCCTGCTCAACCTGGCCGTGGGCGACGGCCTCCGCCGGGTGGCGGGCAGCCTGCTCGCCAGCATCGTGCTGGTGGCCTGGACCCGCGCACTGCTGCGGATCAGCGGGACGGTGCTGCAGGTCCTCGCCCGCCGCCAGCCCCGCAACATCCTCGTCGAGCAGCGCACCATGCCGCTGTTCGAGATGACCGCCAAGGTGCTCATCGTCGGCGGCAGCATCTACGGCCTCATGCTGGCCTGGAACATCGACGTCACCGCCTGGCTGGCCAGCGCCGGCGTGCTGGGCATCGCCGTCGGCTTCGCCGCCCAGGAGACCCTGTCGAACATGCTCGCCGGGGTCATGATCATCGCCGATGCCCCCTACCGGATCGGCGACTTCCTGGTCCTCGACGGCACCACCCGGGGGCGGGTCACCGACATCGGCCTGCGCAGCACCCGGCTGCTCACCGAGCACAACATCGAGATCGTCGTCCCCAACCGCCAGATGGCCGGCGCCACCATCACCAACGAGTCCGGCGGAGGCTCGCCCCGGAGCCGGGTACGGGTCGACGCCAGCGTCGCCTACGGAAGCGACGTGGACCACGTCCGGGCCGTCCTGCTCGACATCGCCCGGAGCATCCCCGACGTGCTGGCGGACCAGCCGGGGTTCCAGCCCGAGGTGCGGTTCCGAGCGATGGGCGAGTCCAGCCTCGACTTCGAGGTGCTGGCGTGGATCGACCGGCCCGAGCACCGTCTCGCGGTCATCGACCGGCTGAACACGGCGATCTACAAGGGCCTCGTCGCCGAAGGCCTGGAGATCCCCTTCCCCAAGCGGGACGTCTACCTGTACGACATGGGCCGGCGCAAGCCCTGACCGCGACCCACCGGGCGACCTCCCCGCGGGCCGCCCGGCCCTGCGGTCAGCCCCGCCGGTTCCGGCCGGTCAGCCGCGGCTTGCGACGCCCGCCGGGCACGGCCCCCAGGACCCCGGCCGGCTCCTGGGCCCGGGCCCGCATCCGCCGGAGGGTCCGGGTCATGCGCCCCCGGCGCGCCGCCCGCCATGCCTCCGCCAGCTCGTCGGCGTAGGGGGCCAGCGCGGCGGACTCCAGGTCCCGGTGGTGGAGCAGCAGCCGAGCGGCCCGGCGGGCGCGGTCGAGGGCCGACCCCTCCGGGATCTCCACGTGGTCGTCGAGCAGCCCCACCAGGCGCGCGGCGAGCTGGGGTCGCCGGGCGTCCATGGCCGCGGTGATCGTCGCCACCAGGGTGGCGGTATCGTCGGCCCGGGACCAGGCGTCGACGAAGGCGTCCTCCGCCTCCGGGGTGCGGTCGGGCAGGGGAGCGGAAGCGGCGGCAGGGTCGACCACGGTGGACTCGCGTCGGGGGGGATGGGCCTGCCCGCTGTCTATCGGCCGACACCTCCTTTCGGAAGTCGGGCAGTCCCCGATCACCCCCCTCCCCGATCCCGGCCACCTGCGCCGGCACGCCCCGTGCAAGACGAGCCGACGCGCGGCGAGGCCCGCGGCCGGGAGGTGCACCGATGGGGCGACGATGGCCATGGATGGCGATGGCCGGGGCGATGGCCTCTGGCTGCGCGCCCCCGGGGCCGCCCGCCGACCACCGGGCGGCCCGGGCCGCCTGCGGGCTGGAGCCCGGCGAGCCGGCAGCGGTCGGGGTCGATGACGACGGCCGCCTCGCCCACCCCCTGTCGGCGGAGTGCGTCGCCCGGCTGTCCGCCGATCTCGGGGTCGACGAGGACAGCTTCGACGCCCGTGCCGGGCCGGTGGACGAGGTCGCGGACCCCCATGCCGCCCTCGTCGCGGCGGTCTTCCTGCTCCTGGCCGCGGACCTGGGCGAGGTCGGAGCGCTGCTGCGAGATCCGGCCGCCCCTCCCTGGGCCGGCGCGGCGCTGGCCGACGAAGCCGAGCGACTGGGGATCCCCGACGATGCACCCGCCGCCGCCCTGTTCCACGGCTGGGTCAGCGCCCGGATCGACTCCGTGGCCCTCGACCCGCAGCTCTCCGGTCGCACCGCCGTCTATGACCGGGCGCGCCGCCGCGTCCTCCTCGAACCGGTGGAGGGGCTGGCGGCCAGCCCCGCCTGGCT
>RFKJ01000778.1 GCA_003694325.1 Deltaproteobacteria bacterium | reverse complement strand
CGCTCGGGCGCGGCGCCGCCGCTCCCCCCGCTCCGGAGACACCATGTCCCCCCTGCTGCTGCTCTGCGGCCTCTCGGCGACGCCGGCCCGCGCCGGCGACTTCATGGACGTGTGGATCAGCACGGCCTTCGAAGACACCAACGTGCTGGCCGGGCCCGAGGCCATGAGCCCCTCCCCGAACTTCGTGGAGCGCGGCAACGCCGCCTTCTTCGAAAACTACGAGAGTCGGACCACCGACGACATCAGCCGGGCCCAGCTCGTGCTCTACAAGCGGTCGGACAGCTTCTTCTCCGGCTGGTGGACCGAAGCGGCCTTCGTGCTGCGGTACACGCCCTACCTCGACCCCGACCAGACCGATCCGGGCACCAACATCGAGGACGACGGCAGCTACGTGCGCCTGGTCCGTGACCTGCCCGGCGACGACCACACGCTCTCGCTGACCGGCTATGCCGTCGACAGCGACCGCTTCCGCCTGGGCTACTCCTACGACCTGTCCTGGGGCGGGCGCGAGATCTTCTCCCAGCCCATCGGCGCGGCGCCGGGGGTGCGGCTTCAGTGGGAACGCCAGGGCAGCTACGCCTTCGTCGGGGCCAAGACCGCGATCATGGACGCCGTCCCGCCCGAGGATTCCACCACCACCGACACCAAGCTCAACCAGACCTTCTACGCGGCCCTGGCGGGCGGCGGGATCATGGTGGGCGACCGGTTGAAGCTGGAGGCCAACGCCGGCTCCTTCCAGCAGGGGCAGATCACCAGCTCGGACGCGGACGCCCTGTACGGCGCCCCCATCGTCGCCCTCGGCGTCGCCGGCCAGGTCGCGTTCCGGAGCCGCCCCGAGGTCGACTTCATCCAGTCGGCGGACCTCCGGCTGTACCGCAACGAGCCGGAGAGCACCCGGGACAGCTACATCCGGCACCGCCGGATCGACGGCGTCGGGGTGCTGGTCCAGGCCGAGGTGGACCGCCTCTCCCACAACCTGATGATCTCCCCCGACAGCGACAGCACCGTCATCGAGACCGGCTACGCCGGCGACCTGCAGTCCCTGGTCATCGCCGGGTCGACGGTCCTCGGCGTGGACCTCGTCTACAAGGACCTGCCCTACATCGTCTTCAACGTGCCGGGGATCGTCAGCCAGCAGTCCATCGGCGACAGCTACGAGACCACCCCGCAGTTCTACGGGCGGTTCAAGGTGGAGCACTGGTTCCAGGAGGCCCACGTCACGCCCGGCTTCGGCGTCGGCCTGATGCAACCGGCGACCTACACGACCCAGGACGGCAAGACCGTCATCCAGATCGACGACCGCAACAGCGAGCAGATCCCCGACGGCCAGGCGCCGACCGCCATCCTGTCGGGCATCACCGGGGTGCAGGTCGATCTCAGCGACTCGATGGTCGCCATCGGCGAGGTGCTCTACACCCTCAACAACAACAAGTCGAACCCCGACGGCGACGCCCGGGTGCTGGCCCCGGCCAACGAGCGCAACGAGCTGGGATTCAACCTGATCCTGCGGGCGCGGTTCTGAACCCGGGGGCGTGACGGGCGGAGAGGACGGCGCCGTCGCCCGCCACCCCGACCCCGGCCGGCGCTCAGCGTCGCGTGCCGATGGCGCGGAAGGTCTCGTTGTTGCGGACCCGCCGCGTCACGTGGACGTCGGCGTACCCGCTCTCGGTGAGCCAGCGCTCGATCTCCTCGCCGGTGAACCAGTGCCGGACCGGGATGCGGAGCCGGTCATAGACGTCGGCCACGACCACGTCGAAGGGCCACTGGTGGTGGTCGTGCACCGGCAGGTGGCTGACGACCTGGGACGCGACGGGCACCCGGTTGAGGACCCGGTAGGGGGTGTGGCTGAAGACCCGCAGCCCCCGGGCGATCCAGGCGCTGAACCGCATCAGCTCGTCGGGCTCCATGTTGGTGGTCAACCCGCGCAGGGCGTTGCTGACGTGGCGCGTCAGGCCCGCCCGGGGGCCGTAGACCCACAAGGCGAGGCGCCCGCCGGGGCGGACCAGGTCGCCGAGGGAACGGAAGGCGGCATGGGGGTCTTCGAGGTGGTGCAGGACCCCGAAGCAGTAGACGATGTCGAAGGCGGAGGGCCGCAGCGGTGGTCGCAGCAGGTCCCCCTGGACGACGTGGACGTGGGTGAGCTGGCCGCAGTTGCGCCAGGTGGACTCGACCGCGTCGACGCTGTTGTCGAGAGCGACCACCTCGGCGCCGTAGCGCGCGGCGTGGAGCACGTGGCGCCCGAACCCGCAGCCGGCGTCGAGCACGAGCCTCCCGAGGAAGTCCCGCTCCTGCAACGGTGCGGCCAGGTCGCGGAAATTCTCCTCCCATGCCGGTTCGTGGGTGTCGATGGTCGTCAGGCGGTGCCCGGTCGGGGGCCCCGCCCGACCACCGGAGGGCAGCATCCGCGGGATGCCTCCCCGAATGGGGAAGGACAACCGGCAGGCGCCGCAGTGCAGGGCCCCGCTGAGCACCTCGACCTCCACGCCGGCGGCGAGATCCACGCCGGGGATCTCCCGTTCGTGGTCGGTGAAGTGCCCGGGATGGACCCGGCGGCGCTCGGTGCGCCCCGGTTCCACGGTCAACCCCCCGCCCCCGCACTCGGGACACACCAACCACTGGACCAGGCGTAGCTTCACGAAACCTCCAGGGGCGCAGTGTATCCCCCGGCGGTGGCGCGTCCCCGGCCCGGAATTCGGGTCGGGTCGGACATGCCCGGATCGCTGGCGCCGTGCTACATGCCCCCCCCCACATCACCCGGCCGCGCCCGCATCGGAGCAGCCTCCCATCGTGCGAACGCGCCTGGAGTGGACCCGCCACCCGGAGTACCCAGATGCAGCAGGCAGCCCCAACCCAGGAAACCGGCCGGAGGGTCATCGACGACGTGGTCATCCGGTTCGCCGGAGACTCCGGCGACGGCATGCAGCTCACCGGCGACCAGTTCACCCGGACCACGGCCTTCCAGGGCAACGATCTCGCGACCTTTCCCGACTACCCCGCCGAGATCCGGGCACCCGCCGGCACCCGCGCCGGCGTCAGCGGGTTCCAGATCCACTTCTCCAGCCACGACATCCACACCCCCGGGGACCAGCCGGGGGTCCTCGTCGCCATGAACCCGGCCGCCCTGGTGGTCAACATCAAGGACCTCAAGCCGGGCGGGCTGGTCATCGTCAACACCGACAAGTTCACCCCGCGGGACCTCGAGAAGGCCGAGCTGACCAGCAACCCGCTGGAGGACGGCAGCCTCAGCGCCTTCCAGGTCATCCCGGTCCAGCTCTCGACGCTGACCAAGGCTGCGGTCAAGGAATTCGGCCTGTCCGCCAAGGAAGCCGACCGCTGCAAGAACTTCTTCGCCCTGGGCATGGCCTACTGGCTGTTCAGCCGGGACATGTCGCTGACGAAGGAGTGGATCCGCTCCAAGTTCAAGCAGCCCTACGCCGACGCCAACCTCGCCGCGTTGCAGGCCGGCTACAACTACGCCGACACCGTCGAGCTGTTCCACGAGCCCTACGAGGTCCCGCCCGCCAGGGTCGAGCCCGGCACCTACCGCAACATCACCGGCAACGAGGCGACGGCGCTGGGCTTCATCACCGCCGCGCGCCTGGCCGGCCGTCCCCTGTTCCAGGGGGCCTACCCCATCACGCCGGCCAGCGACATCCTCCACTACCTCAGCAAGTACCCGCAGTTCGACGTGGTCACCTTCCAGGCCGAGGACGAGATCGCCGCGATGTGCGCCACCATCGGCGCTGCCTGGGGAGGCTCGATCGCGATGACCAGCACCTCCGGCCCCGGGCTGGCGCTGAAGGGAGAAGCCCTCGGGCTGGCGATGATGGTCGAGCTGCCGTTGGTCGTCGTCGACGTCCAGCGGGGCGGCCCCTCCACCGGCCTGCCCACCAAGACCGAGCAGTCCGACCTCAACATCGCCATGTACGGACGCCACGGCGAGGCGCCGCTGCCGATCATCGCCGCCCGCAGCCCCGGCGACTGCTTCGACGCGGCCATCGAAGCGGTTCGGGTGGCCGTCCGGTACATGGTCCCGGTGGTGTTGCTGACCGACGGCTACCTGGCCAACGGCGCCGCGCCCTGGAAGCTGCCCGACCTCGACCAGATCGAGCCCATCGAGGTCCACTTCGCCGAGGCCGGCGGGGACTTCCACCCCTACCAGCGCGACCCGGTCACCCTGGCCCGCCCGTGGGCGATCCCGGGCCGGCCCGGCACCGAGCATCGCCTGGGCGGCCTGGAGAAGGAGGACATCACGGGCAACGTCTCCTACGACCCCGACAACCACGAGGCCATGACCCGGCTCCGGGCCGAGAAGGTGGCCCGCATCGCCGACAGCCTGCCGCCCTGCGAGGTCCACGGCGACGAGGATGGCCTGCTGCTGGTGTCCTGGGGGGGCACCTACGGCGCCTGTCTCGCCGCCACCGACGCCGCCCGCGCCCAGGGGATCCGCATGGGGCACCTGCACCTGCGGTGGCTGAACCCCTTCCCCCGTGACCTGGGCGACGTCCTGGCCCGGTACGACCGGATCCTGGTCCCCGAGCTGAACATGGGGCAGCTCGCCCACCTGCTGCAGGCCACCTACGCAATCCCCACAGTGAGCTATCCCAAGGTACAGGGAAAGCCCTTCAAGGTCAGCGAGCTGCTGGCCCGCATCCAGGTG